>CAIPJU010000411.1 GCA_903865465.1 uncultured Bacteroidota bacterium | reverse complement strand
CCTTAAAATAGGGACCAACAGGCATAACCATGATCAAAAAAAGATATTCGTCTGATGGATTAACCCCGATTTGAGGGCCTGTTCCAATGAGCAACGGACGAACATATAAAGAGGCTCCGGATTCAAAAGGGGGAACAAAAGCTTCATTTAATTTGACTACTTTCTTTACTGCATCAGTGAACAATGAAGTTGGTACTTCAGCCATCATAATCCCTTGTGAAGAAGTTTGCATTCGCTTTGCATTCTCCTCCATTCTGAAAACACGGATCTTTCCGTCTTTACCCCTGAAAGCTTTTAACCCTTCAAAAGCTTCTTGTCCGTAATGAAAGGTAGTTGCTCCAATGTGCAAAGTAACATTTTCAGAATCAGACACCTCCAATTCACCCCATTTACCATTACGATACCAGCAGCGAATATTGAAATCTGCTTTGCTATACCCAAATCCAAGATTCTTCCAGTCTATTGTTTCCATATTTTAATTTTACACACAAATTCTGTCTGCTAAAGTACAATTAATCCTTTAAAATCAGGAAAGAGTTGGAAAATATCCATTTCAATGCCTGGAAGCCGGCAAAACAATCCTGTAATACGCTGAAATATAGCTGTAATCATAGTAAAAACAAAATGAAGGACGGGGGCCGGAATGTTGTCAGATCAGCCACAAATGAAACACTATTCCGATGAAACCCTCATGAACTAACATTCACAAAAAAAGATGAATAAATCAATGAGGGTTCCACGAGAATCAATAGTCTATAAATAAGTAAGTTAATCTAAATTTATTCGAGTGAAGAAATCAGTGAAATCGGACCTTGAGTTATCTGGCTGCAGTAATGACCGATTCATTCAGGACCACTTATGCCGTGACAAAGGAAAAGGTTATTTTTTTCTTACTGGGGGGATACTTGTTTGAAAAACTATGCTTATCTTTAACTGAATTATAACCCCGGTATTGGCTGACAGATGTTAAAAGGCTATTTTATGATGCAAAACACTACTAACCTGGAATTTAAGAACAAAGGCTTCAGAAAAACGGTTGTGCCTACCGACATAATGACGATTACTGATATATTAAAGTCAACAGGTTTTTTTAAACCTTTTGAAATAGACGTAGCCATCGGACTTCTTCAGGATCGCATGAAAAATGGTGAAAGATGCGGGTATCAGTTTTATTTTCTTGAACTCGAAGGAAGAACCGTTGCCTATGCCTGTTATGGAGAAATCCAATGTACCCTCAAAAATTTCGACATTTATTGGTTGGCAGTTGATAATAATTTCAGGGGGAAAGGCCTTGGCACTTTACTTCTCAAAAAAATAGAAGAGGAAATTAAAAATCATTCAGGAAGAGGTATTTATATCCAAACATCCAATAAGGAGCAATATACTCCAACGCTCGATTTTTACAAAAAAAACGGTTACAAACAAATTGCAGTTTTCAAAGATTTCTACGCGATAAACGACAATCAGGCCGTATTTTACAAAAAGCTTTAAACCTCCTCGAAGGG
>CAIPJU010000410.1 GCA_903865465.1 uncultured Bacteroidota bacterium | reverse complement strand
CCTTAAAATCCTTCGCTTTGAAACCACTACCAATGAAACAAACATTAAGAATTCATCGGTTGCCCGACGGGTTCGTTGGAAACAGCTGATGGCGCAGAATGCCGGAAAAATCAATATAAAACTTGCCAAAGCCTTCGAAGCTGACCACTACGATACGTATCTGAAGAAAATAAATCCCGGGAGCCGAACGCTGTGTGGCCACCAGGAGATCGATCCACAATTCATCGGCAATGACGTCCCCTTTTTCCCTGAAGGGACCCTTGACGGAAAGGTCGTTGATTCCAGGATGGCAAGAGAAATGACTTTTGTTGCACGCTGGGGATCAGCCTGCGGATTGGCTTTTGACAAGAACAAGTTCCTGGAGGAACATCCCCAGTTTGACTGGATGAAGGGACTATTGGAGGACCGTCCGGCAAGACCCTGGACTGTTTTTAAAGCAGGAGAGACAAAATGAACAACGAAAAAGAGACTTCACGGGTAGAGGCGTTCAGCGATGGGGTATTTGCTATTGCCATCACGTTACTGATCCTGGAAATCAAAGTGCCCAAACTGGAAATCTCAATGACAAACAGCCAACTATTTACCTCATCAATACAAATTTTTTGTATGCCAACGGATTTCTCCTTCTGATGGTAACCTTTATCCCTTTCCCTACTGCAGTCCTTGCTGAACACCTGAACTCATCCGCCGCCAATGCTGCCTGTGCTTTTTTACGGCTCAATGATTCTGGTAAGTATTGCATTCAATGTATTGTGGCATGCCACTGCCTATAAAAGAGCTTTGGTTAAAGATGAAATTTCGGATGCCCAAATCCTCAAGATCCGAAACGCCTACTGGTTCGGATTCCTGGTCTATTTAATAGCTTTTATCCTGACATTTTTTTATGCCCTGGCAGGGTTAATTATCTGTATCTCATTTTGGGCCTTCTGGATAACACTCGATTACAATGAGGCGGACAGGAAAAAAAGACGAACGAAAATTTAAAACTATTTTTTAATATGATAGAGCTGCCACCAGGGAGTCTTAGGCGAATCATGATGCTCCCAATGGTACCCAAAGAAATAACAGGAAAGCAAGGCAATAAAGTGGTTGTTGCGCTGTGACCGGGCCTTATGCAACCCCATCTTATCAGCATGGGGAAGCCGGTGGAGCACATAGGTACCAAAATAAAACAGTTGAAATGTCGATAAGATGGAAGGTATAATCCATAATACAATCAATTTCACTTCCGAAAACCAGATCAGGCCAATATTAAAGAGTAAGGCCATTGTCAAAAATTGCCAAATTGTAATATACTGAATCATAAAACGATACTACCAGACAAAAAAATTCTGACTTCCTGCAGTATAATCAGGATCACGATCGGTAGCCGGGTAAAGATGGTGAAGTTTGTACTTTTGCAATAGATTAGGATACCACATCCCGGCATAAAGAAGCGAGGCCACTGTCCCTAAGCCATGATTGACGTATCTGTTTTTTGAAGCACTGCCGTGCATCGCATCATGAGCGGTAATAAAAAGCCCTGCTAAAAGTCATATCTACAGTATCAGATGACACCAGAAGGATGCCTCTTCAGTATCCACAGGAACATACAGAAGAATAAAATCAAGTGTATGCCCCAACTGAAGAGAATAACTATAGCAAACAGAATTCCCATGGTCCTTATCAGAGAGTGATTATTCAATACAAAAGTAATTAATCTAATTACTTACATTTGCATCAGAACCCAGTATCGTAAATAATATTGTTTATGCTCCAATGATCAGAATTTCAAAATAAATAATAAATAATGGACGAATTCGACAGGAAAGAGCATTGGGAAAAAATTTATCAGACGAAGAAACCCGATGAATTTAGCTGGCACCAACCTATACCAGCTACTTCACTCAGCTTTTTTGAGCAATTTAACGTCCCTAAAGGGGCAAAGATTATCGACATCGGAGGTGGGGACAGCTTATTGGTTGACAATCTGCTTGACCGGGCTT
>CAIPJU010000409.1 GCA_903865465.1 uncultured Bacteroidota bacterium | reverse complement strand
CTGGGTCTATGACGTTGCCTCAGGAGGCCAGAAACAGGTTACCGATGGCACATGGTCGGATGATAATCCGGTGTTCAGTCTCGATGGAAATTATATTTTCTTTGAATCAAACCGCGATTATAATTTAACCTTTTCAAGCTTTGAATTCGACTACCTATATAACAGGGCAACAAAACTCTACGCTATTGCTTTAACCCAGAAGAGCCCCAAGATCTTCAAGGATAAAAATGATACGGAACCGGTGAAAGCTGATCAAAGCCTTGTCAAACAAAAAGAAGTTTCAAAAGATAAAAAAGGAAAATCGGCCCTTGCCGACAGCTCAGCTTCAAAGAAGGCTTTAAAGGTTGAAATTGAATTTAGCGGCATCAACGACCGGGTTACTGTACTTCCAGGCGAGGCAGGAAACTACAGGCTAGTGGGTGCTGCCGATGGCGGACTGATTTACTTCATCAATGACAAGCTGATGAAATTCAACCTCACTGAAGAAAAAGCCGAGGAGATCCTCGATCATGCCTCAAATGCTATATTGGGCAGCGATGGTAAGACAGCAATTTACACTTCAGGAAATGATTATGGCATTATAAAACTTAATCCCGGTCAGAAGGCAGGGGCAGGAAAACTTAACCTCAGCGGACTCGAGATGAAGATTGATCCCCAGAAGGAATGGAACCAGATTTATGTGGATGCATGGCGTATATTCCGTGATTATTTCTATGTCAGTAATATTCATGGAGTTGACTGGAGTGCAATAAGGCTGAAATATAATGCACTTGTCCCCTTTGTCAGCCACAGGGCCGACCTCGATTACATTCTGAGTGAGATATTTGCAGAGACAAACACAGGACATACTTACGTTGACTGGGGTGATTTCGAAAGGCCAAAAAGGATCGACAACGGTCTGCTTGGAGCTGAACTTACTCCCGATGAAGCGTCAAAAAGATACAAAATAACAAAGATCTACAAAGGTGAAAACTGGGATCCTCAGCTTCGGTCGCCACTTACTGAACAGGGTGTGGATGTAAAGGAGGGAGATTATCTTATCACTCTTAATGGTAAGGATGTAACAACTTCTGTCAATCCCTATCAGCTTCTCGAAAACAGTTCCGACAAACCGTTGGAAATCTCTGTAAGCAATTCATCGATTGCAGGCAATCCACGTACTTCGCTTATAAAACCAATTACCAGTGAGCTGGGGCTTATGCAGCTTAACTGGGTTAATGAACGCCGTGCAATGGTTGATAAACTTTCGGGGGGGAAGATTGGTTATATATATGTTCCAAATACTTCTACCGATGGCAACAAGGCGCTATTCCATGGTATGTATACCTACTTCGATAAGGAAGCATTAATTATTGATGACCGTTATAACGGGGGAGGATTTATACCTGACAGGATGGCCGACCTGCTCGACCGTCATACACTTGTGTACTGGCATCGTAATGGCCTTAGCGCTCAAAAATCTCCGGCAATAGCCCACGATGGACCAAAGGTTATGCTTACTAACGGATACTCTTCCTCAGGAGGAGATGCCTTCCCCTATTTCTTCAGGAAACTGGGCTTAGGTAAAGTGATTGGCACAAGAACATGGGGCGGATTAGTAGGTATCTCTGGTAATGCAGGTTTGGTCGACGGTGGAAACATATCGATTCCGCAGTTCGGAGTCTATGACGAAACCGGCTGGGTGGTTGAAGGAGTTGGGGTATCACCCGATATACAAGTTGTCGACCGGCCGGAACAACTAGCTAAAGGAGTTGATCCATGCATCGAAAAGGCAGTTGAGGTTCTGTTACAACAGTTAAAGGATAATCCTGTTAAGAAGATCAGCGAACCGGCATCACCCGACAGATCGAAATGGCATGAAGGTAAATGAAATCAGGCAGCAATGGCATTATAACTCTGCCATCAGCTGCTTCAACCTGGTTTCAGCAACCTTGACATTATACATGAAATTTATAAGCCGGGTCCGCGAATCAACATAACTCTCTTCAGCGAGCTTAACTTCCAGCTCAGTAGTCTGGCCAAGTTTTAGCCGCTGAAGTGAAATATCGAGGTTCTCCTTTGCAAGTGCATCGTTATCAAGTTCAATATTAAGCAGCTGTTTCTGATTCTCAAAATCAGATATGGCATTTTGAAGTGCTATTCTTAAATTAAGACTCGTCTTGTCAACATTGTACATGGAGGCATTGTACTGGAGACGTGCGACTTTAGCCTGCCTTACATTGTTCCCGCCTTGGAAAACCGGAATGGAGATGGTTCCTCCCACCTGCGGTCCCAGAGTTCTGTTATATAACTGATAGCCTGCGCTGTTATTGGTCTGGTTGAAGTTATAATTGCTGTTAAAGGTAATTCTGGGATATCTTAATGCATTAAATTCTCCAATACTCAGCTTTGCTATTTCCGATTGCTTACGGAAAGAGAGTAGAGTCAGGTTATTGTCGTACAGTTTCTGAAGAATTGTATCTTTTGCCGGAAGCTCAGCGATAGGTATGCTGTCAGTAACTTCGTACATGGTTTCGGGTGGCTGATTCAGTAAACCATTGAGATTCCTTCGTGCGCCGAGAATCAGTGTTTGCTGGTTCATTGCATTTTCAGAAAAGACATTAAGGTCTATCTTAGCCTGAAGCAGGTTGTTCTTCGCGGTAAGCCCTGCACTGAAACTTGTCTGAAGGATCTTAACCCTTTCGCGATTATAGTTTATGACCTCCTGCAAGGATGCCAGCTGCTGTTTTTGTTTGACAAGGTTATAGTAGGCAACTGTAACATCGTAAACGGTTTGAATTACCTGTTCTTTGAACTGAATTTCTCCAAGTTTTTCTATTTCAGACAGTTTCCTCTTGGTAACAAACATCTTGAAACCGTCAAAAACTGTCCATCCAAGAGCAGCACTGGAGCTCAGGTTGTTCGCACTTGCATTCGACTTATTTATATCAGTTCCATTCGACAGTTTCTGGGCCAGGTCGATTTTTGAGTAGCTATCTGTTGCGCTGATTGTTACTCCAGGTAACATTCCCGCATTTCCTGCTGTGTTATTGACCTTATTAATATCAGCATTGTTCCTTGAAATCTGAATATCATAATTTTTGCTCAGAGCTTTGCTGACAGCCTGCTCAAGTGTAAGGACATCCTGGGCAGAAGCTGCCTGAACAAGTATTATGAAAAAAACTATAATTATTCCTTTTAGTCTCATATCATTGGTTTTTTCAGACTATTACTGGTTTATTGTCTGCATCAGGCAATTCAGGAACTATCCTGAGTTTTCCGGAAATAAGAGTATACATAACCGGGACAACAAATAATGTAAGTACAAGGGCGAAAAGCAATCCTCCCACTATCACAACGCCCATGGGTGTACGGCTCTGAGCTCCGGCACCAAGAGCAAGTGCGATTGGCATAGCTCCAAAGATGGTAGCAAGGGATGTCATCAGAATTGGTCTTAAGCGTGCCGCAGCTGCTTCAAAGGCCGCTTCAGTCTTATCCAGGCCCTGCTTCCTTTTCTGATTTGCAAATTCCACTATCAGGATACCGTTTTTGGTAACGATTCCAACCAACATAATCATCCCGATTTCAGAGAACACATTTAGGGTCATTCCAAAGATCCACAGACTGAATAAGGCGCCTGCAATGGCAAAAGGAACAGTTATCATTATAATGAGGGGATCTCTGAAACTCTCGAACTGGGCAGCCAGGATAAGATAGATCAACACCAAAGCGAGAATAAGAGCAAAACTGGTATTGGAGCTGCTCTCGGCAAAGTCTCTTGACGGTCCCAGAAGAGATGTCTGAAAGGTGTCATCGCATAATCCTTTTGAAATCCTCTGCATCTCTGCAATTCCTTCGCTGAGTGTCCTCCCTGGTGACAGTGATGCTGAAACAGTTGCCGATTTGAATCTGTTGAAGTGGAAATAGGTTGGCGGATTACTGCTCTCCTCCATATTAATGAGATTATCGAGCTGAATAAGAGCACCCGTATTACTTCTGACATATAGTTTCGAGATGTCGGCCGGCTTGCTCCTTTCACTTCGGTCAACCTGTCCTATAACATAGTACTGCTTATCGTTCCGGAGAAAGTAACCATAGCGCCGGCCACTTAAAGCATATTGAAGAATATTTGATATATCACGAATGTTTATTCCAAGGTCAGTTGCTTTGAGCCTGTCAACCCTAAGATTAAGTTCGGGTTTGTTAAATTTCAGGTTAGCATCGACATTTCCAAATATTGGTGATTTGCGTGCCTCATCAAGGAATTTAGGAAGCACATCCTGTAATTTGGAGAAGTCGAGATTCTGAAGAACAAACTGAACCGGGAGCTGCGATCCGGCAGCAAGAGAGGTTGATATGGTCTGTTCCTGGTTAGGGAAAATCCTTGCTTCAGGGAATTTTTTGAAAATACGTGACATCCTGTCAAAAACCTGTTGTTGGGTCAGTTTTCTCTCGGAGGGTTCCTTCAGAAACACATTTATTCCAGCCCCATTCGAACCTGATGATCCGAATCCTCCTCCCGATCTGACAAAGACAAGCCTTGACTCTGGTATGCTGTCCATAATCATTTTCCCCATCCTGTTTGAGAAGGCATCCATAAAATCAAAATCAGTCCCCTCTGGTGCTGTCATGTTAGTCCTGATAATGCTTCTGTCCTCCAGGGGAGCGAGTTCTGATTTCAGCGATGCCCCGAATACTGCAATCATTACGATACATACTCCCAGAATGGTATAGGATGCCGACCTGTTTTTAATAAAAAAACTTAAAGCTTTTCTGTAATATAAGTCCTGCTTAACAAAAATCTGCTCTGTCATATTATAGAACTTCGAATGCTTCTTGATCCTTTTGCCAAGGGTAACATTCAAAACAGGGGTAAGAGTCAGAGAAACAAAAGCTGAAATAAGTACTGACCCTGCAACCACTATCCCGAACTCACGGAACAGTCGTCCGGTAAATCCCTGAAGGAAGATGACCGGCACAAAAACAATCGCCAGAGTCAGCGACGTTGAAATTACAGCGAAGAATATCTCCCGGGTTCCGATAAAGGCGGCAGTCATGGGATCCATCCCCTGTTCAATTCGCTTAAAGATATTTTCAGTGACGACTATCCCGTCGTCCACCACCAATCCCGTTGCAAGTACAATGGCGAGCAGAGTAAGTACATTTATCGAAAAGCCAAAAAGGTACATAATAAAGAAGGATCCGACCAGTGAGACGGGAATATCTATCAGAGGCCGTAAGGCGATAATCCAGTTCCGGAAGAAGAGGAAAACAATGATAATAACCAGAGTAATGGCTATAAACAAAGTTTCCATAACATCGGAAACGCTCTGGCGAATGAACTTAGATTTGTCGTAGCCAATATAAAGATCCAATCCGGCAGGGACCTCCTTCTGTATCTGGGCATAACGTTTGTAAAATTCAGCTGCTATTTCAATTGCGTTCGCCCCTGGCAATGGGATCAATGCAAGGGTTAAACCATCGGTGCCATTAAGGGTAACATTAGTCTCTTCATTCTCGGGACCAAGTACTGCTCTCCCTATATCGCTGAGCCTTATCATCTGCTCCTTTGTCTGGCGGACAATCAGGTTATTAAAATCCTCCTCTGTCTGCAGCCGACCGAATGTTTTAACGATCACCTCGGTTGATTTCCCGCGTACCTTTCCGCCTGGAAGTTCAACATTCTCCCTGTCGAGGGCTGTGCTTATATCCTGGGCTGTAAGGTTATAGGCAGCCATCTTTTCAGGATCCAGCCACAAACGCATTGAAGGTCTTTTCTGACCATATATATTAACTGCGCTGACTCCCGGGATAGTCTGCAGCTTTTCCTGCAATACATTTTCGG
Organism: uncultured Bacteroidota bacterium; assembly: GCA_903865465.1. Lineage (GTDB taxonomy): Bacteria > Bacteroidota > Bacteroidia > Bacteroidales > VadinHA17 > LD21. The sequence continues at coordinate 9,492 of CAIPJU010000409.1, read as the reverse complement.
CATAATCACTGAGTTCGAGAGCATTCATGGTGGTACTCTGAACCGACATGGTTATGATAGGGTCTGAATTAGCGTCGGCTTTTGTAACAACAGGAGGTGCATCAAGGTCCTGAGGAAGACTACGCATTGCCTGGGAAGTCTTATCACGGACATCGTTTGCTGCTTTTTCAAGATCGGCACCAATGTTGAATTCGACCGTTATATTGCTCATCCCAACCGATGAAGAGGAGGAAAGAGATTTTATCCCTTCAATACCATTGATAGCCTTCTCGAGTGGCTCAGTAATCTGCGATTCAATAATCTCAGCGTTTGCTCCGACATAGTTTGTCGTAACGCTTATGGTTGGCGGGTCAATGGCAGGATAAAGTCGAACTCCCAGAAATGAGAAGCCGACAAGTCCGAACACCAGTATGATTATGCTTGTTACATATGATGTTACAGGCCTTCGTAATGCTAAATCCGATAGTGTCATATCAGCTTATTTTTGCAGTTTTGAAAATTTCACGGCTGCTCCTGTCTTGAGGAACATAACTCCTGTTGTCACAACGGTATCGCCTTCAACTATTCCTGAAGTAATTTCGATATCCGACTCCTGGCGAAGTCCTGTCTCAACTTTTGTGAATTTTGCCTTGCCTCCCTTTATCAGGATAACCGATTTATTGCGTTCCTGAGGAATAATACACTGTGTTGGCAGCATAATAGCTTTTGTATTGGCACCAAGGATAAGTTCAACATTGGCAAAGGTTCCGGGAATAAGTGAAGAGTGTTCTCCTGAGACAACTGCTCTTGCCCTGAGATTTCGTGTTGACTCTTCTATCCCCTGTTCAGTAGCCATGACTATAGCATTATATTTTTTCTCATCGCCCTGAACCGTGAATTGCACTTCCGATCCTTCTTTAATAGCCCTGCTATACTTTTCAGGAATACTGAAATCGAGCTTCAGTTTATCCTGCTCACGTATAACTGCAAGAGGTGTTGAAGGAGCTATCTGAGCACCCACGCTTATATTCTTTAAACCTATTATTCCATCAAAGGGGGCGAGGACTTCTGTCTTCCTTATTTGAGCCTTTGTCAGTTCGATATCATTTTTAATAGAGGCCACCTGCAGCTGGGTCTGGTCGTAATCACTCTGACTTATCCCCTGCACTTTTAAAAGTTCAGACTGACGATTCAGCGTCTGGGATGCAATCTCAAGCTGGGTCTGGTACTTCTTTAGCTGAGCCTGAAGGTCTCCGTCGAAAAGCTTCACAAGAAGAGTTCCTGTCTTTACAAACCTCCCTTCAGGAAGATTTACTGTTATAACCCTTCCTACCACCTCCGGCATAAGAGTAGTCTCCTGAAATGGAATCAGAGTCCCTGATACCATTATAGACTGACTTATGGAACTGATCTTTGCGATCAGTCCTTCTACCACTACTGCCTGCGACCCGGGCCTTGGACCGTTCGCTAATCCGCTCTCTTTCTTTTTTCCGCATGATGTCATTAACAGAACAACTGTCAGGATTAAGAATATAGAAAGTGCACTTTTGAGATCCCTCTCAAACAAAGAGGTCAGGTGTAATTTTTTGCTTTTGGTAACCATAATATTAATATTGATCGGAAATGTTAGACAAAATTAGTATTAGCATTTTAAGTGACCTATATTGAATTAACTAATAATTTACAATTAACTATAATTAACATGATACAAATCGCAATAGTAAAAATAAATCAGAGGGAATTTATCAGCATATTTGTTCGTAAATAAATCATTTTTAATAGCTTACCAGATATAAGTTGCAACTGCTCCCTTGTCAAGCGTAAGTGGAGCGTATTTACCTTTGAAGCTGAGATTAAAATAGCTGACCGCTCCTGACTCATTGAGGACTATCAGCACCTTCTTTCCTGCGGGCGTTCTGAAGGCAACATTTGGCAAATTATCCGGAAGGTTCGATGCTATCCTCACCGATCCCGGCCGAACAAATTTGGCACAATGTGCAATGATATACCAGGCGGGATTTTTTGCGTACACATTGCCATTGACTGTTATCGCACCCAGACACTGATCGCATCCTCCGTTTGTGTGCGGATTATATGCAGGATCAGATGCAAGATTCCATTCCAGCACATTCCTGGCCCAGTTCCTGGTTGCTCCTATTACCAGGTTTTTAACATGCCAATCAAGGTCCCCTGACAGGTTGCCAGGTGCACCGACCCACTGTTCGGTGAAATAAAGGTTCTTCGCAGGATAAGAGTTATGAACAGTTGTGAGCGCATCTATCCTTCCGGCATAGAGATGAAAAGCTGCGCCATCGACATATTTTTCAGCCTCCGGATCGTTGTAAATAGTCATCGGATAATCAGGATGATCGCAATTATGATCAAAGACAATTATTTTAGTGGATATTCCGGCATCTTTGAAGGCTGGCCCCAGACTTCCTTTTATAAAGTCTGCCTCTTCAACTGCCGTCATGTACAAGCTTGGCGTATTATCGGGGTTCAGGGGTTCGTTCTGCACGGTTATGGCATCAATTGTAACTCCCTCTGTCTTCATCGCATTAATGTACTTAACAAAGTAGCTGGCATATGCATCATAATATTCTCTCTTCAGACTTCCTCCTTTTGAACTCTCATTCGACTTCATCCATGCCGGTGGCGACCAGGGTGAACACAGAATCTTAACCGAAGGATTTATTGCAAGTATCTCCTTAAGAACAGGTATAAGATCGATTTTATCCTCCTGAACAGAAAAATTTGCAAGTGCAGGATCGACCTGCCCGGCAGGCATATCATCGTATGAGAAAACATGATCATTCAGATCGGAAGCGCCAATACTGATTCTGAGATAACTTATACCGATATTATTACTGTCAGAGGCAAAGAGCTCCTTTAACAAGGCGCTCCTGCTTGCCTGATCCATATGATGAATTAGCATTGCGCTCCCTCCGGTCAGACAATTGCCAAAGCCGTCAATCTCCTGGTATGTTTTAGTGCTGTCAACCTCAATAACCGGATTGGAATTAGATAATGTCGCAAAGTTCAGACTTGCAGACTGTTTTTGAAAAAGTATATAGTTATCGGGACTGGTAATCCATGCAGTAATATCCGATTTAACAGGATTCTCACCCTGTCCGGGATTAATATTCGGCCCTGATGAATCCTTTTTCGCACATGCTGACTGCAAAAGCAAAAGCAGAAATAATATTTTCATCCTTTTAATCATTTGTATAATTGAATATTCCATTAATCCCTACCAAACTGCAATATTAAAAATAAAACCTGGACTACTCCAAAACTTATCGTAAGAAGCTTATGAATTTTTCAAAATAACTTTAGTTTTTAGAATTTTCCCGCAGAAGAAATTCAATTCCAATCTGTTATTTTTGGCAGGTCTGAAAAGTTTAAGCAGAAATCTTGTTGTACTTTAGTACTTTGTTGTACATTAGTACTTTATAAAGGGGATAACTAAATCCGAATGCTTTCGGTAAGATTAATGCAGGTTTTTAATTTATATTAAGGAGGGGAAATGAATTCTGATATAAAAATTTTTGCAGGAAGTTCAGGCAAGGAGTTTGCAGGACGAATGTGCAACTATCTGGGAATCGACCTTGGCAAAACCGAGGTGATAGGCTTCTCGGAAGGTAATACCTATGTAAGGATCGAAGAACATGTAAGAGATGAAGAAGTATATCTCGTTCTGCCAATCGGTTTAAATCCGAATAATGAATTTGTCGAATTGCTTTTCTGGATGGATGCTTTCAAACGGTCGGGAGCTAGGTATGTAACAGCCATAGTTCCATATTTCAGCTATGCCAAGGGCGATAAGAAAGATGAATCAAGAGTATCGATAAGGGCAAGGGTTTGTGCTGAATGTATCGAAATTGCCGGTGCCGACAGGGTTATAACCATGGACCTTCATGCTGCTCAGATACAGGGCTTCTTTAAGAAACCGGTTGACCATCTGATTGCCATGCCCCTGCTGACCCGGTACCTGAAATCACTTTTGACTGATAAAACCGTGGTAGTTTCTCCCGATGCGGGATTTGTTAAAAATGCCAGGAAGTTCGCCGAAAAACTAAATGTTGGACTGGCTATTGGCGATAAAACCCGTTCTGGTCATGATGAAAATGCCGAGATGATGGAGATCATCGGTAACGTTTCAGGCATGGATGCAATAATTGTTGATGATTTCAGCCTTTCCGCAGGTACAGTGGTTGAAGTATCCAAACTGCTGAAGAAGAAAGGTGCAAATAAGATCATAGCCTGTCTTTCGCACATACCTCTCAGCGAGAAAGGAATTGAGGCTATTGAAAAAAGCGATATTAGTCTTCTGATATCAACCGACAGCATAAATAACGAGAGGATTAAAAAATCGACGAAGATCAAAGTACTCTCCGTTGCTCCTCTTTTTGCTGAAGTAGTTAAGAGAATGCATCACAGGAATTCAATTGGGGATCTTTTTGATTATATCCCCGACGATGTCTTCAATGCAGCGATAAGTTACTGAACCTGTTAGCTATTCAGCCGCGACTTTTGATAAAAAGTGTATTGAAAGTTCATCTGACCCGGGAATGACTTCATCAGCGGAAACAAATTCTTCAAAGCTTTGTTATATATATGTTATATAACGATTTAAAAGGAGGTATATATGGATGATTTCTTATGCCCTTCCTGCCAGAATCACATCCGTGTCGGCGACAATATTATCTTTAAGGTGAAAAACCACAGGAAACAGGCTGCCCTGATCCTCCTGAGCCCTAAGATTGGCAACTATTCAAGCATTAAACACCCCTCATTTGAAACGGAACATGGTGAACCACTTGATTTCTACTGTCCTGTATGCAATGCTTCGCTAACTTCAGACATTCATAAGGACCTTGCCCACGTCATCCTGGTTGAGGAAAATGGGAAGTTAAGTGATGTATATTTCTCCCGCATTTTCGGAGAGCACAGTACTTTTAAAACCGATGGCGATTCGGTCCATGTTTCAGGAGATGATGCAGGAAAGTTTACCTATTTTAAAATAGGTGATAAATTCCGCAAGTATTTCTGACCCCTATTACCTGAAACAGAATCCAGTGTAAAAAATATGTCTCCTCTATCTAATTCTGCGCAACAGCAGATTATTAATTGCTTAGAATATGACAAAGGAGACATATTTAATTTAATATCAGTAATCCGTTAAATTACTTACCTGCAAGAGAAAGTTCCTGTAGATCCACATTCCATCCTGAAATCACTATTGATGCCTTTTTGTTATTAAGAAGGGCAGAAGGACAACTTACTGTCACTGTTTTGGTCTCTCCGGGAGCCAGTGTAAAGTAGCTGCCCGACCAGTAACTTGGAAGTAACTCCTCTCCTCCCGACATTAACTGCGGACGGATGAAGAAAGCAATTTTATTGCTGCTGTTGCTAATCTGAACTCTCCATTTATTTTCACTCTTCCCCTTTGCCTGAGTTACTATAACCGATTGGAGGGTGGTTTTCGGCATACTGTTCATTGACTTATAATCACCGTCAGCAGCAAGCCAGTAGACATTATGTGATATTACTTTTCCGCTTTTGTCCTTAAGATTAAGCACAACGAAACTGACCCCTTTGGCTGCAGATAAAGATTGTGATAGCGATGAAGCCACTTTCACATCGGTAGCAGAAAGATCAAGGTTTTTCTCTTCATGAAAAATTGATTTTGAATCAGAACTGAATATCTCAGCCCGGGCAACTACTCCTTTTACAGAATGATAGCTTCTGTTGATGACAGTCACGTTCAAATCCTTAAGGTTTAACTGAATATGAAGCGGCTCGCAAGCATTCTGCATAAAATAATAACCAGCATTAGGCATCAGATACCAGTCATAAACCTGCCATACAACACTTGGAAATGCAGAATTCAATTTCCAGAGCATAACACCGCCAATATCATTTAATTTATGACCCGCAGCTTCAAAAATTCCCTGGTAGCCAATAGCGTTCATCAACTGAAGTTTATTACAGAAATCCTCCATATTATCAGGTTTGCCATATCTTTTCACCATCTCTTCATAATAAAGATCCCATTTCCCGTTACCTGTGGCGCAATCGTGATATCCCCATGAGTCATTGAGTGGGAAAGGAAGTTTATTGTCCCAAACAAGATTTGGAATTATTTTCGGGAGAATGTTGTAAGGGGTCATCGACGGCAGACCAGTCTCATCCTTAAAAACCCAGTCTTTCGCAGCAATAGCCCTGTCATAATAACTTTTGGGATCCTGCCAGGTATAAGGTCCTCCACTATAAACTCCTGAAGGGTTATTATCCGGCCATGAAGCTTCCCATCCTGAAGGCAGTTTGGCAAAGCCCGAGGAACTCGGAATATAGGGTCTGGTACCATCAAGAGTTATTATCGCGGTTCTCATTGCATCGTATAACTCTTTCCTGGCATGACCCTCATTACCTCCGGTCCACACAAGAAGGCTGGGATGGTTCCTGATGCGAAGTACAGTACTGGTAATATTCTTTATAAAGACATTGCCTTCAAATGGCCAGTCGGGTGATCCTTTGAATTCGCCCTGGGTATCGCCTGTAACCCAGAAATCGGACCAGACCATAAGGCCATAACGGTCAGCGGCTTCAAAGAACTCATCGCAGGGAGTAACTCCTCCTCCCCATATCCTTACAAGATTGATATTTGAATTGCGGCAGAGGTGAAGCTCATAATCATACCTGACAGAGTCGCGATTGAGCATAAAATCAGGAACCCATGCACCTCCAGTCAGATGAACCCGTTCACCATTGACATAGAAATCACGTCTCCACATCCCGTTTACATTAACTGCCTTTGAACTGACTGTCCGAATACCAAAAATAAAAGTGGTATCATCTGATATTCCTGAATTATTGTATTGAAGTCTGATCCTGTAAAGATTAGGCTTCCCATATCCATTTGGCCACCAGAGGGCTGGATTTGCAATATTAAATTCCTTCACATCAGTTGAATTCATCTCAACATTAGTGAGGCTGTTGGCTGCAACGGTCAGATTTTTCAAGATAGTTATGGCGGCTCCCGTGAAATTCTCCGGACTTATCGTAACCGTCAGCTTCCCGTTTTCAACTGAACTGCCATGATTGGCAAGTTTAAGGCTTAACGAAAGCTTTGCAAGAGAGGTGTCCGGAAGATTAGGGAGGGCTGTTACCAATTTTGGTTCCGATATTGTAACTCCTCCTGTGGTTCTAAGGTAAACAGGAAGCCATATCCCCATGTTTCTGTCACGAACGGGAGGAACCCAGTCCCAGCCTACTGAACAAAGCATTGTAACATTCTTTCCTATATCACCTGTTGGACCACCGTTCTCAAAAAAATCACCAAAGGCTTTTAGTTGTTCAGTTGCAGGAGTACCCGCGAAATCAAGCGGGTAAATCTTAACTGCTATTGCATTCTCTGCACCTGGTTTAATCTGCCTGGTAATATCGAGACTATATTGTGCAAACATCCCTGCCATCTGAGTCGAGTCAGTTATCTGCTTCCCGTTTACCCAAACGGCAGCGCGGTAGTTGATTCCTTTAAAAATAAGCTGAAAATGACGGCCGTTATCTGAGGCAGGGACTTTAAATGAGGTACGATACCAGTAGGGCTTTTTCCATGGATTGGGGTTATTGGGAAGATGGCTGTACTGTTCGAGGTTGTATTTTTTATTGAATTCATCCGAAGCATCGGGAATCAGCATATTGTTCAGTCCCTGGTAAGGATCGGGGTAAATTTTATTTGCAACCAGTCCGCTCAGAACCGTTGAAGGGACACAGACAGGAAACCAATATACTTTTGATTTGTAGGCAGGGGATGAAATTTCCTCACCTTTTGAAGGGATGAGAGCTGATGACTGCAACTCAAAATTTGTCAGCTTTACCTGTTTTACAGATTCCTTCTGCGAGAAAGCCGGATAACAGGCAAGAAGGCAGCATATAACAAAAAAGTAACGGAAAAAAGATAGCCTTTTCATTTCAATACTAAATTATGTTTTACAGAACTTTAACCATTAAATGCTTAAAACCATAATGTTGCACTTTTCAGTAATTAAACATTCGCGGAACCTGTTTAAAGACTCTTAGTTGCAAAGAATGACGGGGAAGATAAGAAAATTTTATGTACTGCTGAAAGAAATCTCAGCAATGGTTTTCAGCCTTTTCGCAAGATCACTTTAATAGGTTTCCCCGACAGGGAGTATTTCACAAAGAATACGCCGGGCTGGTATCTCGACAGGTCAGCATCGATAGTAAAAGATCCAGCTTTATTGATAGCCTGAGAAAAAATCTTTTCTCCCTTAAGTGTATATATCTCCACCGACGATGGAACAATGGTGACATCATGGAACTGTAACCTGATGTTCCCGGTTGTAGGATTTGGATAAACGGTCAGGCGGCCATTTGCCTGGTCACCGTTTTCATATCCGTCAGTTTTTCGTACTATCGTGATTGTCCAGATTGCATTGTTTGCTCCATCTTCCGCAATAACTCTGAAGCGAAGAGTTTTGGTGAAATCAAAATATCCTGTATTTCCCTTCTGTTCAGTGTCTCCAAGGTAGGTCTTAGCTCCGGCCGACAGCTGGAATTCTATCTGAAGCTGGGTCAGATCTGCATTTTCATTCAGCTCGGCCAGAATAGTTTTCTTCTCACGGTCGATCGTTATGTCGCCTGTAAAGCCCGGAACTGAGAATGATTCAAAATCACATGACTTGTTTTTCTCATGAATAACATTTACGGTCCAGACTCTCTTTACATCCCTGTTCTCGGCATATACAACATATGAAAGTGTAGTTGTAAAGTCATTCACTGCAATACCGCTTTTTTGCATTTTGCCGGACACTTTAACCATAGCTCCCGGTGACAAGACGAAATCGGGTGCAACATGTTTTAAATCAAGCCAGGAAGGAACAATAACTTTAATAACAGAATTTACAGTATCAATCTCGGACATATTCTCACCTCTAACGTTAAAAGATTGAATTTCAGCATTTACAGATGCCTTATGCCAGTGAATAGGATGAATGAGAATTATAACCCGGTCACCTGGCTGAAGTTTGCTCAGATCAAGCATACCGATGTACCATCTTTTTCCTGCTGTAATTGTAGCGTCGGAATAATACTTGTTATTGTTTAAAAAATAAGCCTCATACTCCAGGTCAAAATCACTCATCTTCCCCTTTTTGATTGTAATAGTCTTGCTTCCAACAGGAACTGTAAGATTATTGACGAAGGGGGTGACAACCGGATATGTGCACTCCTCGAAAAAATAATAATTCAGATATTTATAGGTTTTACAATAGGGTGAGCCGTGTGAGGCAGAGCCATAGATTTTTATTCCGTTCGATCTGAGCCAGCTAAGCTCTCCATGAAGATATTTTACCGGATCGATATTATACACGGCCTGAAGGGTAACAAGATCATTGTGAAATCCTATCTCGAAATGCCTCTCATCCTGCATGTTCTTCAGAATAGGAATAATCTTTTCCGAATGAACAGAGAAATTTGTCGGATCAT
>CAIPJU010000408.1 GCA_903865465.1 uncultured Bacteroidota bacterium | reverse complement strand
CTAATTAACAGATTAAATAATCTAACCGTGAATATTTATTATCAATACAACCGGAACAACGAAATCGCTGATTTCCTAAAAACCAGCTTTGAAGAATTAACTTCAAAAGATTATACAATACCGATTACCTTTTCGGATGAGATACCTCCTATATTTACAGATAAGAAACGCAAATTCGAAGGTAAAGAATTAGACGAGTACCCGATTGATGAGTTAATGGGAGCTTATTTTCCCGAAACTAGAAGAATTGTTATCTATCTGCAAGGAATTAATCGGGCAGTAAAGGAATTGACTGATAAAATAGCAACACCAAGCCTTTTTGAAAATCTTATGATGATTGTTGTTTTGCACGAGATAGGGCATTTCTGGTTCCATAATGTAACGATAAAAAAGGAACTTATAATAAGAAAGATCGATGATGATGAAATTTTAAATGAATCTTATTTTGCTCCGGAAATAAATAATCCAGTTATTGGAGAATGGATTGCGCAAATGTTTGCATTCTTTTGTTTAAAAAATAATGTCAATTTATTGAAGACTATGACTGAACTTGCAAAAGTTCAGCCAAATGAGTACCGATCTTACCAAAACTATAACCAACTAGATATTAATGATTTTAAAAAATATACAAAAGCTTTTCAGTGTGTACCATCAGATTATGCGAAAGATTTCAAGTATTGGGCTTCAGATTATAAAGCAATAGGAATTGAAGAAGGAATTAAAAACGCAATATATTCTGTTGATCTATACAATAAATTAAGAAAATATCCCTTGTAAAACTATAACAAATTAATAATTAACCTTATGGCAACTTGCAGAATTAAAGTATTCAATCCAAACCCTTATGATGTCAACGTTAAGACCGGAGACACTCCAACCGGATCACCCAGTAGTTCCAGTTCTGTTCGAGCAGGTAGAACCGAATCACTTGCCTTCAGCCAGGGAAAGTACTTATTCTACGACAGAACAACAAAAAACAGAATGCCATTTTTGTTAGGTCAGATTCAGTTCGATAATCAAATGTTCACTATCCCTCAGGTACCTAATTGATTGGACGGCTTTCTACATATCTACAAAGTTTTATTTGCTAAAATGCGGTAAAGGAAATTTTGAAGAGCTATTGCGCCTGCTAGATAAGTTATTGGTTTTGATCAATATAGATAGGATGATTGGATTTAAATGAAAGGTATCCTGAATCAAATAAAAGAATTTATTTATGAATCGGCCAATATAATTGAGCCTGTTAAGTGTATTATTTGCGGAGAGGATATTATTGGACGTTATACAATAGATTCCTGGAACCAGGCGGCTCACGAAAGTCATAAAATTGCGTTTTGCTTTTCATGTGGAAGAATTATAGTAAAGAATAGTATTATTTTATCTGATGGCAGACAATTATGTGAATTTTGCCAACCATCTATAGTGCAAACAACAAAACAAATTGAATGGGTTGACAAAAAAGTAAGAGAAATATTAGCAAAGGTTGGTATTGATAATATTCCCAAAAATGTGCCAATAGAAATAGTCGATTCTTATCAATTAATGAAAATTCAGGGAAATAAAGAAATTGATGTAAATCAAAGAGGGTTAGCGATATGCAATAAAATCACGGGCAATGGATTAACAAAAACAGAGCATAAAGTATGTATTTTGGATCATTTGCCTAAAATAGCCTTTGCCGGAATTTTAGCTCATGAACTTTTACATGTCTGGCAAAATTCTAAAGGAATTACCCCGCCCAATGATATTTGTGAAGGATTTTGCGACCTGGGATCTTATGCTGTTTACTCAGTAATAAATAACCCGTCAGCACTTCACTTTATTGAGCAATTGGATAAAAGTGATAACCCTGTTTATGGAGATGGTTATAGAAAGGTAAAACAGTACCTCGATCAAAACGGTTGGCAGGCACTCATCGCTAAAATCAAGAATTGGTAATCAAATAT
>CAIPJU010000407.1 GCA_903865465.1 uncultured Bacteroidota bacterium | reverse complement strand
GCCGCTGTCAGTACAAATTTCCTTCTCATAATCTTCAATTTAAATTTTTACAAAACCTATCAATATACTTCTTTGTGAAGCTTGCAACTCTCCACGGGAGTTCAATATTTTCCCTGCAAACCTGCAACCTTTTAATCCATATTTTTAAAACATATCGTAATCTCTGCTTTACATTTTTGCCTTCCACAAATTAATAGCTATACATTTTAAATCTTATTATACTGTATGCATCGTCTGTCTGTTTCTGAAACCTCAGGCTTCCGGCTTTATTTGTGCCAAAACCAAATCCATAATCGCCGCCGCCGGTACCTTCATCACCGTTAAGTCTTCTGGTAACTACCCATTTGCCATCAGCAAAGGTTCCTTCATCCATAAATTCCACATCAATAAAAGGCTTTTTATCATTGACTTTCAATGGATTGAACGAAAGCATAAAATCCTTCCCGACGACTATATATTCATCGTGTCCCACGCTGAATATTAATCCTGCCGCTGCAGAGACCTTTTTTGCAGGACCTGTAAGCCCGGCGAGCTCAGCTAAGAATCCATCAGCGAGTTGTGCTTTAATTTTATAAGCGCCAAGATCAAATTCCTGCACTTCGCTGATTGAATCAACATATATTCCAGCCATCGTACCTTTGCCCTGATGTTGCAAAATAAGGTCTTTCACCTGTGATAGAGCAGCATAGGTTTTTGTAATGGGATCTTTATCAGGACTCCAATCATCAATAGCGAAAGGAGAGAAAGAGATGGCATCATGCCGGCCAAAGGCCAGAAAAGCAACGAGTGCTGCTTCATCGCCATGCTTATACTCTGGAATAAACAAAGGATTTCCTGATTGATGGTATTGTTCCATAGTGTAAACAGCATCTTTCAGAGATACATATATATCAGGGGCTATGAAATCGACTGAAGGAGCGGCTGCCCTCCAGACATCAAGGGTATGAGGTATCGGACCTCCGCAGGGATATTTGCCCGGATAACTTCCACTCGATCCCGGTTGTTTGATCCACGCATTAACATACATAGGGATGGGATATTCCTGTTTTCCTGCGGCAGCTATTTTTTCGATGTAAGCAGCATAATAATACACTGTAAAAAGTTCTTCAGTAAGATAGGAAAGGACTTTCCAATTCTTACTGTCAATGGTACTCTTTCCAAATACTTCTTCCCATTTGCCTGATCTCTTATATCCATTGGCCTTCCACACGCTGTCCACACCTGGCTGAAGGTTTCCCTTGCGGGCAGATAAATATTTCATCAGATCGTCCGGAACAGACCCAGTATACGCCTTATTTGCAGCATCACAATAATCCCGGTCGGTGCTGAACAGTCCCATCTCATTCTCTATCTGCATGGTAATAACGGTCTGGTATTTAGCATCCACCTCCTTAATATGCCGCATAAGCATACTAAATGCACTGGCATCGGCATTCATTGAAGCTTCTCCAAAAGCAGATAGCATCTGAAAGGGCTGACCCTCTTTGTTTTTTGCCCTCGGGAATCGCTTCTGATCATTTTTAACCCAGCCAGGAGCATACATCGAATAACCGTTCTTCCATGAGCCGAACCAAAGGATAACGAGATGCAAATCTTTATTCCTGGCTCCATAGATCATGCTGTCAACGAGGGTGAAATCAAATTTTCCTTCCACCGGCTCCACGAATTCCCAATATACCGGTGCAATAACAGTATTAAGTTTTTTTTGTGCCATACATTCCCATATTGGGTGCATATACGCCATGCCGGATGTGCTCGAATTATGCAGTTCCCCTCCCAGTATCAGAAAGGGTTTATCTTTGACAATCAGCTTTGCGACTTCTCCCTGTTTTTCAAGGTGAGGAAGGGACGGGACCTGTGACTTGCCATTATATGAAGAGAAAAGGAGGATTAGTCCAAGAAACGTTAGGTTTAATTTCTTCATGTTTATTAATTATTTAAAGTAAGATAGTTG
>CAIPJU010000406.1 GCA_903865465.1 uncultured Bacteroidota bacterium | reverse complement strand
CTCTCCTGGTTTTCGCTTTTATCTGGCAACAGGGAGTTATCATAAAAGAGGTTAATTTCCTGAACAGGCAGATCCTTGAGACAAATGATGAATCTTCGAAATACCAGTCGCTGCTCGACGGGAAGAAGCTCATCATGTTTAAGGGTGGTTCACTGCTGCCTTCGGGAAGAGTTAAATTGTCATCAGGACAGACAATGGATATTCTGAAGTCATATAATGAACTGCAGTCAAAATATGATCAGCTTCTTAAGCTTATTGAAGAGGATCCTGATTTAAAGAAGCTTATTGATGAAAAGCTTGAAAAGACTAAAACTCAAAAAATAAAATTGTAAAGCTATGAAATACAAATTATTGAAAAATCTTGCTCTTGTAGCTCTTCTCTTTGCGGTATCCTGCGATGAGCCACAAACCCTTGTTACCGATATAATTCATCCCGATGGGTCGGTCCTTCGAAGGATTGAAATGCGTAATAAGAAGAACAATTTTAAGCCTTCGGCGGTACAGGTTCCAATCGACAGCACATGGACCATAAAAGACAGCATTGCAATTGGCGCTAAAAATGATACAACATGGTTCAGGACAGCTGAAAAGTCATTCAAAAATGTTGGTGAGATTAACAGGGAGTATCAGAGTGAAAAAGGGATTAACCGGAAACTTTCCAGAAATGCTGCTTTTACTAAAAAGTTCAGATGGTTCAATACCATTTATTCATTTTCCGAGACGATCGACAAAAGTCTCCTCTACGGTTATCCACCCGAAAAATTCCTAAGCAAGGAGGAGCTCGAGTTTTTCCGGCTTCCCGAAAGTGAATCATCCGCAAGGCTTTCCGGCCCCGACAGTATAAAATATAAATTATTGAAAGACAAAACTGAAAAGGACTCTGAAAAGTATTTCTGGACTTCCGGAGTATCGGAATGGATAGGTGAATTCTCACAACTCACCAGAGGCAGGGCAGGAGAGGAGATATCGGAGAGAAGATTAAAACTCCTTGAGGGTGCGATCGTGGACTCAATAATTAATGATAAGATTAAAAATGACAGCCTTGTAATTAGCCGGTTTCTGGGAGAGGACAATTACAGGAAATTCAAAACGGAACATGATACTGCAATGGCCATAATTGAAAGACGCCTGGATAGATACTTATCTTTTTCGGAGTATTCCGTAAGTTTCAGGATGCCAGGTAAACTAACCTCTTCAAATGGTTTCCTTCTTAAAGACGGGCAACTGGTGTGGCCGGTGCGGGGGGAATTCTTTCTCGCTCAACCTTATGTAATGGAAGCTGAATCGAGAAGCACCAATATCTGGGCCTGGATTATTTCTGCTTTGTTTCTTGTTTTCGTACTTGGTGGCATCATTTTTAAAATAAAAAAGGCTGATTAACTCAGCCTTTTTTTAACCAATTAACAAACCAACTTTCAATCATCATTTCACATAATCCTTGAGCATCAGCATTAATTTCTGCCTTGTAAAAAATATCCTGCTCTTTACTGTTCCGATTTTAAGTCCAAGCTCATCGGCAATTTCTTTGTATTTGTAACCTTCTATATGCATTCTGAAGGGAATTCTGAATTCATCACTCAGGGAGTTTATTGCATTCTCTATCTCACCTTCGGAATAGTGCGATTCAGGCGATATAAATCCCTTGTCACCAGGCTGATTTATGTAGTAGAGATCCTGAGTACCATCAATTATTGTATTCTCCTTCACATTCCTCCTGTAGTTGTTAATGAAGGTGTTTTTCATAATGGTGAAAACCCATGCCTTTAGGTTAGTATAGTCAACAAATTTATCTAGATCG
>CAIPJU010000405.1 GCA_903865465.1 uncultured Bacteroidota bacterium | reverse complement strand
TTTTAAGTAAGCCTGATCCTTAATAAGCGGAGGTCCTGAACATCCGAATGTTGTCAATATTATGAAAGAGACAAGAATTTTCAGGAGTTTGTCCATTTACAGTTTTCGCTACAAAGTACCACATGAATTTCTGATAATCAGTTCAGGAGAGATATTGATCTGTCTTTTAAATTTCCCTTTTCCTGAATTCTTGACTTCCGACCAGATCATATTTGCCACTTTTGTTGACATTCCTGATAAAGGCTTTCTAAGACAGGTAACGGGTGAAAACATCAGATCGAAGCCTGTCCCCTCCTCCATCGATACGAGAGCTATATCCTGCGGAACCCTCAGTTTCTTCTTCCTGAGAAGTGTCATAATCGGATAAACCATGCTTGCATTCATAATGATAAGAACATCAGCCCGGTAAGGAGGTCTGAGAAATCTTTCAAGCGAGGAGAAATCAATTTCATCCTCTGTAAGACGCTGATCAATCTCAATAATTACAGGTCGGTTAATACCATGCTTGGCCTCGAGAGAATCGACAATAAATTTAATTGCCTCTTCGTCTGAGTGATACTGTTTATGGTCTGCTATAATGAGAACGTTTTTATAGCCTAATTTCTCAATATGGTTTGCAACCCGTTGGGCACCTGCAGAAGTATCGGAGCAGACCGTATTCAGCCTTTGAGATTTGACAGATTTCTCGAGAAGCACAAAGGGATAATCCGAAGTTTTGAGCGTCCTTATTGTATTCTCATCAGCAGCATCACCAAGCAGAATAAGACCGCTGTAGAACTTTTTAAATGCCCCAATCAGCCTGTCGTATCTCTGATCGTCGGGATCTTTGGTAATAATCGAAAATCCTACTCCGATACTCGAGAAGGCTTTCTCCAGAAATGGCGTTATCTGAATGACGAACGGATCGTTTAGAGATGAGACTACCATTCCAAGTACACCCGGTTGATCTTCAACCGGAGATGATTCATTCTTTTCTTTTAGCGCGTCAAAATAGCCCATCTGCCGGGCAAGAATAAGAACCTTCTCCTGGGTATCTTTTCTTATCCCATGCTGATCTGCTTTATTATTCAACACTAATGATACCAAAGTGCTTGACACACCTAGCTTTGCAGCTAAATCTTTGTTTTTAAATTTTTTCCCCATATCCTCTTTTTTGGACCTTCTAAATTTAGGTATTTTTCTTACAACTACAATTAGTTAATGAAAAATATTAGCGCACAACCATAAATACTTGATTGCTTCTAAAGACAGATGCCTTAACACAGCTGTTTTGAAAGATAATTCTCCTTCTAAATATTATTTTTTCTTATTTTGCTGTGTTTAACACCATAAAAGAAATAGATAAAGAAGCCTATTGCCATCCATATAATCAGTCGAAGCCAGGTATCAACAGGCAAAGCAATCATCTGAATAAAACAGATCACAGCACCAAGAATAGGAACATATGGAAGTCCCGGCGTTCTGAATGGCCTCTCAAGGTCAGGTCTTGATTTCCGAAGAACAAGTACACTTATGCATACGATTATGAATGCAAGGAGAGTTCCGATAGAAACGAGCTCACCTAAAATACTAATCGGCAGAATACCGGCAATGACCATAGCCACGCTACCAGTTATAATAGTGCTTACATATGGCGTTTTGAATTTTGGATGAACTTTTGAAAAAACCGGAGGCAGCAAACCATCTTTCGACATAGTGAAGAAGATCCGTGGCTGGCCCATAAGCATTACAAGAATCACCGAGCTTAATCCTGCGATGGCTGCTATTTTAACAATTGGCCTAAGCCAGAACATTCCTTTACCCATGGCATCAACACCAACTGCAACGGGATCGGCAACATTAAGCGCTGTGTAACTTACAATTCCTGTTAATACAATAGCAACAAGAATATAGAGTACTGTAGATACTCCAAGAGAACCAAGAATTCCAATAGGCATATCACGCTGAGGGTTCTTAGCCTCCTGAGCTGCAGTGGAGACCGCATCAAAACCTATATAGGCGAAGAATATAACTCCTGCCCCCCGAAGCACACCGCTGATTCCAAATTTTCCGAATTCATGGCCATAGGCCTGAAGCCATCCCCAGAATGAACCATAATGCGAAATAGGTGTTACTTCAACTTTATTAGCAGGAATAAAAGGATGCCAGTTTGCTGATTTAACAAACATAAATCCGAGCGCGATAAAAAGGATAATAACAGAAACCTTGGTTATTACCATTACATTATTAAAGTTTGCCGATTCCCTTATTCCGATTACAAGCAGAGAGGTTAATAGGAAGACGATAAACATAGCCGGCAGATTTATCACACAGGTAACATGCTGCAGGGTTTCGACCTGGATACCTGCGGCTGCCAGAGTTTCTGCGAAGGCGTGTGTAAGAGGCTTCCATCCCATGTCCGGAACATTTACCAGTACCGATCCTACAGCACCTGTAAACTGAGGAGGGATAAATATATGAAGATCCTTTAAGAAGCTTACTACATAACCCGACCATCCTACTGCAACAGTTGAAGCAGCAAAGAGGTATTCAAGAATCAGGTCCCACCCGATTATCCATGCAAGAAATTCGCCAAGTGTTGCATAAGCATATGTATAAGCGCTTCCGGCAATAGGAATCATTGATGCAAATTCAGCATAACAAAGACCCGCAAAACCACATGCAAGACCAGAGATGATAAATGACAAGACTATTCCTGGTCCGGCATACTGCGCTGCTGCTTGTCCGGTGAGGACAAATATTCCGGCTCCGATAATGGCTCCGATTCCCAGGGTTGTAAGGTTAAGGGCTGTCAGTGATCTTTTCAGCCCGCCTGATTCACTCGATTCATTCAGCAACTGTGCCAGTGGCTTTGTAAGAAATAGCTTGCTTTTTGACATTTGGCTTGTTTTATGATAGATTGAAAGTATACACGAACACAAACGTAACTTATTTTTTGTAAAATAAAATATATTCCAAATAAAGTAAATAACTAAGGCTTTATGAAGTTAAAAATTAAAGTTATTTAACACTTATAATGTATATTTTTGGCTCTGTTATAAAACTTTGAATTATGCGCAGGTCTGTTTTGCTTTTTGCTGTTCTGCTTCTGGCAGCGTGTTCACCCCTGGGGAAGTACCGTAATCTGGATGAAGTCAGGGTATGGGAAAAAGATATCGCTCAATTCGAAATAGCTGACAAATCGACGCAGTACCCGTCCAATGCAATTATGTTTGCAGGCAGTTCAAGTATAAGGCTCTGGAGCAGCCTTGAGAAGGACATGTATCCTTACCATATTATTCAACGTGGATATGGCGGAGCAAAACTAAGTGACTTTTCAGTTTATGCCGGCCGGATTTTTGATCCCCACCAATGCAGCGCCATTGTACTTTTTATTGCAAATGATATTACAGGCAGCGCTCAGGATAAATCGCCTCAGGAGGTAGCCGGTCTCTTCAGCACTGTTATAAGAACAATCCGGAAGAGACACAGGGAGACTCCCGTTTTCTGGATTGAGGTTACCCCTACTCCTCTCAGATGGAAGGTATGGCCGGAAATTCAAAAGGCAAACAGCCTTATTAGTCATGAATGCTCAAAACACAAGAATACATATTTCATTGATACCGATAAAGGCTTCCTGAAAAGCAACGGCAGGCCCGAAGAAGATCTGTTCAGATCGGACAGCCTTCATCTTTCCGCCAAAGGCTATAATATCTGGAATGAGATAATAAAAAAAGAGATCAGTAAAATAATCCCTGTTCCGGCTAAATAATTCATTTTCCAGTACTTTTTCCACTTGGCGGATATCATGAAAATCAAGTATCAGCAGGCTCATGCCACTTACAGTGGTTGAGCTGATTCTGTAATAAAAAATCCTTATCTTTGCACTCCAATAAAAACTGCATTATAATGTTAAAGATTACATTTCCCGACGGGACACAGCGAGAATATAACAATGGCATAACAAGCCTTGAGATTGCCGAACAGATCAGCCCCAAACTGGCCAAGGAAGTTTATGCAGCAACAGTGAATGGTGAGATCAGGGATCTTGCCCGGCCTATTGAGACCGACGCAACACTTAAGCTTCATAAATGGGATGATGATGAAGCTAAGCATGCCTTCTGGCACTCATCGGCTCACCTTATGGCCGAGGCCCTGGAAGCTTTATATCCGGGAATGAAATTCGGAATCGGTCCGGCTATCGAAAGCGGGTTCTATTATGATGTTGACCCCGGGGAAGGCAAGGTAATTTCTGAGGCTGACCTGACAAATATTGAAAACAAGATGAAGGAACTGGCATCTAAAAATCTCGTTTTCAACCGCAGAAATGTTAGCAAAAAGGAAGCCATTGAGATATTTAGTGCCAAAGGCGATGAATATAAGACCGAACTTATCAGTGAACTTGAGGACGGTACAATTTCGCTTTATACCCAGGGAAACTTTACCGATCTCTGCAGGGGGCCGCATCTTCCCACAACTGAGCCTCTTAAAGCAATAAAATTACTCAGTGTAGCCGGAGCATACTGGAGAGGTGATGAAAAGCGCAGAATGCTTACTCGAATATATGGCATTACCTTTCCCAGACAGAAACTCCTGGATGAGTATCTGGTTTTCCTGGCAGAGGCAAAAAGAAGGGATCACAGGAAGATTGGAAAAGAGCTTGAACTCTTTACATTTTCGCCGAATGTCGGAATGGGACTTCCTTTGTGGATGCCTAAGGGATCTGACATAAGGCAGAACCTTATTAATTTTCTGACCGGCGTTCTTAGAAAAAGAGGTTATAAGCTTGTCACGACTCCGCATATTGGTAATGTTAACTTATATAAGACCTCCGGGCACTTTGAAAAATATGGTGCCGATTCCTTTCAGCCGATATCCACTCCGCAGGAGGGCGAACAGTTTATGTTAAAGCCGATGAACTGTCCTCACCACTGTGAGATCTATAATGCTACCCCTCATTCATATAAGGAGCTGCCATTCAGGATGGCCGAATTTGGAACTGTTTACCGATATGAGCAGAGCGGTGAGCTTCACGGGCTTACAAGAGTCAGAAGCTTCACACAGGATGATGCACATCATTTCTGCAGGGAGGATCAGTTAAGGGATGAATTTAAAAGTATCATAGACCTTATATTATATATATTCAA
>CAIPJU010000404.1 GCA_903865465.1 uncultured Bacteroidota bacterium | reverse complement strand
CGCTGAGATGCATTTGTCGAACCTGATGGCTAATTTGGGTGGAATATGTTTATTTAATCTCTCTTTTGTCTTAAGAAGGGCCAGAAGTGCATGTCCGCTAAGGTCGGCGCAGCTTCTGTCGAAAGGCAGTTTTCCCCACCCTTTGCAAAAGGTAGGAAAGCCTCCGTCTCTGTTCTGCAGGTCAATCAGCCAGTTGCAGCCATTTATCAGGGCATTTACCTCCTCCTTGCTTCCATTGTAGAGTTCGAGAAGGGCGAGAATTGCACCCGGTGTATCATCAGCGTCCGGTACCGAGCCTGAGTAGCTTGTCCAGCCCCAACCGCCCTGTTTTGCTCCATTGAATGGGTGAACAGTTGTAAACTGGAGCTTTAACAAATGGTTCCTGAGAAGGTCGATCTGTGCCGGGTTTAAGACCTGATAAAGGTGCGAACCAAGAGCTTTTACGGAAAGCGTTGTTACCCAGGTGGATAAATCGGTATCGATAGGCCATCCGCCATCTTCACGTTGCTGCCTGCGAAGGAATTTCAAACCCTTAATGACAATTTCATTATCTTCTTCATCGCATGCTATGAGGCACATTGAAACGAAACCGGTGAGTGGTATTGCTTCCAGAAAGCCTCCGCTTTGAGGGACAAGTCGGGATAATCTGTCAATTGCAGGCCTGATGAAACGATCGCGGACAACTCCTCTTCTGAATATTTTTCCGGGACGTTTCTTATGGAGGTAGATCCCCACCCCAATAAGTGCAGGCAAGGCATAGCTTACTACACGAAGGTTGAAAAACCTGTACCATGATGCTGGCAGGAGAGTAAGTTCGAAAGGAAGCCTGGGGATCTCTCTTAGTGCCGTTGAAGAAATGACACCACAGAGTGCAAGCATTGAAAGGATTGGAATCGAAAAAGTATAATCTTTCCCGTAAAACTGAAGGATAGAACGGGCAATGGTTTTTGAGTCAATTGTAATTCCTTTCCCGGCCAGCCATAACTCCATCTCCTTCAGGGCTCCCGCTCCATTATTGTCAGTCTGACAATATGTAACCGCAGCGAAGCATAGTAATGTTGTACTGACATTACTTTCAGAGGAGGCCGTATCGCCATAACCACCATCTGAATTTATGTTTTGGCAAAGCCAGATGAAGCCCTCTTCAATCTTCTTCATGTCGTTTTCATCCCTGACAATTTTAAGGCTAACGATAGCTACTGCCGTCGACAAGGCTGAGGTAGCAAGCCTTCCTGCCCAGAATCCATCCTTGTTCCTCTCAGAAGCTAATTGGTCGCGCAGCTTCAGGTAGTTTTCATATATTTCCCTGTTGTCCATATTAACCGGCTAATGATCCCAAAGCCAATAAACCATAAAATGTATACTCAATATCAGCTTCCTGATCGAATTCATTTCCCGAAAAACCACCGTCGATGTATAGGGAATCAATATAATTAAGTGAATCGGGTTTTATTCTGCGTATATCAGAACCTGCAAAACCGAGGGCATATAATGAGACGGCAGTGGACAACATATCGGTGATGGGCGCAGCCTGCGTTGCCTTGAAGCCCCCACTCTTACAATGGAATGAAAGCAACCTTTTTTCGAGATCATTCACCGGTTTATTAAAACTATGCTGAAGGACAAGCATTGATGCAATTACCGGAGAGGGCAGATCATCATTTACTTTTAATGAACTCAGATATTTTTTAATAAAAAACAGTCCTTTAAAGTCCCTCATATAATAACAGGCTAACAGGCTGATAAAATAGTTGTATGAATGTTGCCGGTTCAATTGACTTAGCAGACTCTGTCTTATGCGTTTTTTTAAAATTTTATGCAACACAGGATCTCTATGTAGCTGAGAGGAGAGGATAGCAGCGCAATGGAGATGAACGTTATCAAGATCATCACGGACAATCTCATTTTCAGTATAGTTAGCTATTGCAGGCAATAACTCATTCAGATCCAGAGCATAGGCAAGAAGATAGCCGAAAAGGGTATAATACAGATCGGGCCTGCCTGCTTTATCTTCAAAGCCTCCTGAGGCAGTCTGACTGCTCCTTATATAATCTTTCAAACTTTGAATGGTAGCATGGTCCAGTAGCTTCAAAGATCTCCTCAGTATCTTTTCCGGACTCATCTCTTCAAAAGTCTTCAGGTAAGGCCTGGTTAAAAGCCTAAAGATAATCCCTGAAAGTCTTTCCCACAATCTCATGTAAGGCCAGTTTTAGAGGAATATTCTGAAGATTGCCAAGACAGGAATCAATATCGTCAAGGTGGTCTTTTACCATGCTTGTTATCAATTCACGCACCGAATGTTTTTCAAGGAAAAAAGTCAGGGACGCCATATCTTTTTGACTTACAGCTTCTCTTATTTTGCTTATTTCTTCTTCGCCTGCTTTTTCAAAGAGCACAGCGGTAAGTACGGAAGGATTTTCGAAAGATGAGAAATTCTCCTCAGAATTAAAATCTTCCAGATCATCCTTGAGTTGATATGCAATGCCAATCAGAGTGCTGAAATGTTCAAGAAGTTCAATGGTTGATGGATCAGCATCTGCAGCTGCTGCACCAAGCAACAAAGAGACCCTGAATGCTGCAGCTGTTTTATTCTCATAAATATTTATTATCTCTTTTAGGGGAAGTGTTTCACCATTCATCCGGGCCATAAGTTCGGCACCCTGACCTATCGAAAGCGCTTTATGCCCTTTGGATGCAACTTTGAGACAATTCTTAATCAGCTTCGCATCGAGACCGGATTCCGATATGAGTCTGTAGCCTTCACCAATCAGCAGGTCGCCAACATTAATAGCAATAGGTATCCCATACCTGGTGTGCAAAGTCTCTTTCCCATACCTCAATGAATCATTGTCTTCTATATCATCATGGATAAGAGATGCCTTATGAAAACACTCGACGGAAAGTGAAAGGTGGTTCAGTACATTTTTGTCAGGATGCGTGTTAAGCGATTCATAGGTAAGTGCTGTTAACAAGGGACGTATCCTTTTACCTCCGGCCAGTAATATGTCGCGGACAATACTATCGGTTGCAGAGCCGGAAAGATTAAGCAGCTGGTCAATTTGAGCCGGAGTAAATAATAAAGCAGTTCTGTCGTTTAATTCATTCAGGTTAAACAGTTGAAAATCCTGATGCTGTTCAATATGATTTATCTCCTCCTTAATCCAGTCTTCGTCAGCAGTGGTATCAATACATCCGCAGGAAAGGAGAGGAACACCTATTGCAGGAACAGAATATTTACGGACAGCGAGGAACATTTTTTGAAGAACTTCCATACAGCCTACTCCGATAATTGCATCCACCTTACCGCTTTCGACCAGGCGGGAAGCTATTGTTGTTCCCTCGGTGACAATTGTCAGATATCCCAGATTTTCAGCTTCCTGCAAAAAACCTGATATATTGCAGTTACCGCACTCGCTGCAGAGTAATCCAAGTTCATCCTGCTGCCCCTTGCACATATTACTGTTTTTCAGGCATTGGGGAAGTAATAACATCCTGCGTTTATACGGAATCGTCCCCACTACTGTTCGCCAGATTGCATTTCCGCAACAAACCATGACAAATGCCTTCAGACTCCTGTTCCATTGGTGTATTTCGAGCAGATCGTCGGCAAGATCAGCAAGCTTATTGTATGAAACCGGCGGAATTATCTTATTCTTAACGAAATAATCATCCACCTCCTGGCGGATATTATGACGTAATATTCTGTCGGTTGGTACCTCAAGTAATAAAGTGGGTTTAAACATCATCTGTTTTTATAAATCAACCATATGCTCCCATTCCAAAGAAAGCTGTTTTTTTTGCAATCCTGTAAATCAGGCTCTTTTCCGGGATTACCGGGCATGAGCCATGGCTAACCAGGCTTGGCGCCTTCTGAAGGTCATCAAAAAAATCTTCCCTGTTAGAGGAGTTACGGGCTTTAGATTTCTTCGCGAAATCATTAAGCCACCGGGGATCTTCCATCAGAATACAACCTCCGGTTTTGTTATTTATTTCATTCCTGAAGTTCTTAAGGAACTCTGAATTTTCATAAACGCTTACAAGCTCTCCATCGTCAATATTTTCGCGGGCCATCTGAACAACAGGACACGGTTCAATATCTCCGTCAGGATTAATATGATGACTTAATCCATCGGCCGCCGGACAAAACGGCTCTCCATTTGCACGCCAGTATGAATCTATCAGGACCATTGGAAATTTCGTTCTGCCCCCGACAAGAAATTTTCTTAGCCTAAATATGTCCGCACTGTTGAGAGCAAGATCATAGTTAGGCTTACTGCCAGCCGGGCGGTAAATGTAGTACCATATGTAGAGTACTCCCAAATCGTGAAGCTTATAAACAAACTCCTCCGAGAGTGCCATTTCTATATTTGATTTACAGACACTTATTGCTACTCCTGTTATTAGTCCTGCAGAAGTGGCGGTTTGAATGGCTTTCAATGTCCGGTCGTAAACATTATGTCCGCCGCGACGTATGTCCGCCACATTCTCGTCGCCTTCCAGACTGATCAGAATAGTTACATTTCCAAAATCGCGAAGCTGTGAGGCCAGATTCTCAGTAAAAAGAGTACCGTTTGTAAACAATTGGAAATATGAATCAGCATGGGTCTTGAATATTTCGGTAAGATCCTTATGCATGAAAGGTTCTCCGCCCAGGATGCCAAAAAAATATGATCCCTGTTTTTTAGCCGATTCAATTATGCTATTTATCTTATCGAATTGCATGTATTTTTTTGGCCCCTCATTTGAAACCCAGCAACCCTGGCATTTCAGATTACAATCGTTAGTAATGGAGATGAATTGAAAAGCAGGGAATAGCTTCCCCTTCTTCTTTCGTCTCCTGAATTTCATAAATCCCATTGCACCGCGCCATCCCATGTTAATCAGGAATTTTTTACGGCATTTGGGGTCAGATTTAATGAAGTTTTTAAATAAAGACATTTATTACTGGTTAAATTTCATTGTCATTCAGAGCATTATCCCTTTCAGTAAGCGCCTTTTTCATGGCTTCTTCCCTGATAATAGACTGCCTCTTTATCTTACGCTTTTCAATTGCATTGTAAATATTGCTGCCCAGCAGGCTTTCAATATCAATAGCCTGCCGAAGGTGTTCTGCCTGCTCATCAATTTCATCAGATCCCCCGATTGCTCCTCCGTTTTTGTACTTCGGAAATATGATGGCGGTAACGGGACAAATGCGGGCACAGGCAGGACAGTTTATTTTGCAGCCCGCAGGATTATTGACGTTTATCCTGGTTTCACTCTTATCATAAACACCAAACAGACAAAAATCAGCACATTGTCCGCAGCTTGTGCACCTCGAATAATCAATGACAGGATACCATGACGGCCAGCCTGAATTTTCAATTATCTCATTGTGTGGTGCAGTACCTTCGTGCCCATCTATAAAGCCATTTATCTCACCAATAGCTTCTTCTTCTGAGGAAAGCTCAAGCAAATTAACGTGTTTTACCTTTGCAGATTTCCACTCCTGTTCATTAATCTGATCAAGCAAGAGGTTCATGGTGCGAGGGTAGCATCCAAGGATAAGATATTCTTCGCCGGCATTGAACAGATCTGACAGAGCCTCTTTTCTTTTAGCAGTCACTCCGCAAAGGTCAGAGAGAACTGTAACTTTTGCAGGTGAATTTATAAGGTAATCACCAATACCTGACAGTAGTCCTGGCTGGATTCTTTCGCCACCGCAATTGCAAAAAATTATATGTCTGTATAGTTGAGTATTTGTTTCGTCTGTCATTCTACAATATTTAAAGCTTGAAACCAAGAACCCTGCCATCCTCAGTTGCAATTACCATCAGATTTTGGATGATGGCCGGAGTGCTGTCGGAAGGGCTGCCCATTACAAATGACCATAACACAGAGCCTGATTTCAGGTCGAGGACGTAGAGTCTCCCATCGCATGAGGCTATAACCACCTTGTTGCCTGCTATGACTGGAGATCCGGTTATTTTACCGAGGGTTTTATACTGCCACAGTATCTTGCCATCGTCTTTATTGATGCAAAAAACAGTTCGTGTTTCTGATCCTATAACAACAAAATTGTCCGAAACGGACGGAGACGAAACAAAAGATCCTCCGCAGGCTTGTTCCCATTTTTTTTCACCTGTTGTATAATCGACACAATAAAAGACCCCGTCATAATTTCCAAAATAGGCATTTTTGCCCGAGAGGGTGCTTGAAGAAGCAATGTAGGTTCCAATTTCGATCTGGGTCTTTAATGTTCCTGAAGCCAGGTCGACAACATGCATATTCCCGTCGCAACCCCCAAAGATTGTATATTTTCCTGATACTGCAGGAGAGCAGTTGATGTAGTTATCGGATGTGTACTTCCAATCCGGTTTTCCCGTAACATCATTGATGCAATAGAGAGAGTTATCATAACTCCCGGCTAAGATCTTTTTATTTGAACCTGAGAGGAAATAATTAGGCGATCCCGAAATCTGTCCCTCAGTGGCGTAAACCCATCGCTGTTTTCCTGTTTTTGCATCAATGGCAAGCAACTTTCCTTCAAGGGTGCCTGCATAAACTGAATAATCATAATACATGGGTGGCGCTTCAATTGTATTGCCTGCAGTAAAGGTCCAGATGAGTTTACCAGCAAGTGAAAGACAATAGATTTTACCATCGTCCGATCCGATAAAAATGCTGTTGTTTCCAATTACCGGTGAGGATTTAATACCGCTGGTGGCTTTGAAAGTCCAGACAAGCTTTGGCGATTTTGGGATGATAACAGGAGTGGAGCCGCTAAGTCCCTGGTTACCATGAAATATCGGCCATGAACTGTTGTCCTGGCCCAACACCGGAACAGTACTAAGTAATGTGACAGTCAAAAAAAATGTTATTGAAATAATCCTCATCTTATTACTTGTGATTTTCAGGATTTTATATTTTCATTTTTAAAAGAAAGGGCTCCGGTTGGACAGGCTGCAACACACTTTTCAGCAGCATGCGACAAGCCATCATTGAAATTGATTCCAAGAGGAGTGTTTACCACAACATCAAAACCCCTTCCTTCGAAAGCCAGTCCCCACTTTTCTCCTTCACTCTCAGAAATATCTATACATAAGCCGCATTTAATGCATTTCTCTGATTCAAATACTACAAGATCGTGCTGGAATTGCTTGATCATAGTTTTTCGATCGGATACCATATACCTCTTACGGTCGATATTATACTCATTGGCATAAATCCTGAGTTTGCAGTTATCCTGTTTTCTGCAGTCACAATGCATACATCTCAGAGCTTCAGCTATGGCCTCCTCCCTCGAAAATCCGCCTTCGAAGCCTGCCTCAGGCGAAATCCTTCCTGTAGTAACCGATTCCTTGAGATATTCAACATATTCCTGAGGTAAAAGTTTATCAAACCTTGAATTAAATAATCTGGATGGCTTCTCAAAGGGTATTTTCTGAAGATAATTGTGCACTGAATCGGCTGCTGTTTTTCCCTGAGCCACCGAGCGAACCGCCATCTTATGTGCCCTTATTGCACTTCCACATATAAAAATACCCGGTAACGATGAACTCATATCTTTTTCATTTACCTGGTATCCAGTCTTCGAACCTGCTATTATATTCCCAAGGTGATTTTCAGTGGAAATATCACCCGTGGCGATAACAATCGCGTCAAAAACATTTTTGATTGAGGAGTTAAAGCGCTCTTCATCAATCAGGTAATCGAAGCAGAAAGTGGCTCCCATCGATTTAATAATATCCACCTCTCTGTCAATAATGGATTTAGGCAGATTTTCATCAGCTATGGAATTTCGCAGTGTTCCCCCCGCTTCAGACATTTTATCGAAGATGGTGCATGAATGACCATGCAGAAGAAGGTAGTAAGCAGCAGCAAGTCCTGCAGGGCCACTTCCTATAATGGCAACCTTCTTTATTTTTTCACGGTCTGGGTTAATATTGTCCTTTATGGTGACACTTTTATCATCGGTACCTTCGGAAGCAGTAACTCTTTTCAGCAGACAAACTGAGACAGCTGAATCTACTTGTTTACGGCGGCAGGCTTTTTCACAGGGAGCCGGGCAGATATAACCGAGAATGTGAGGGAGGGCAATTTCCTCTTTGACAACATCAAGTGCCTCAGAAAACTTTCCTTCTCCAATCAGCCTGTTCATGAGCGGGATGTTCATTCCGGCAGGACAGGCTAGGCTGCAGGGAGCTTCACAGTCGCCGATATGATCACTTAACAGAAGCTCAAGCGACTGCCGGCGGGCAGTTATAACATCAGGGTCGCTTGCTGAAATATCCATTCCTTCTGCAGCCTGCATGGCACATGAGGGCATGAGATTACCTGTCTTCTTGTCTTTTACAAGGCAGACCATGCAGGAAGGATGATTACCGTAGCCCTTAAGATGACACATCGTGGGTATTCTGATGCCCTCTGACTTAGCCGCTTCAAGCAATGTAGTGCCTTCACTGACTTCAATATCCCTGTTATCTATCTTAAGATGGATCATTTCAACTTGTAATTACAGCATTAACAGGACAAATTTCTCTGCATATATCACATTTAATGCATTTTTCATTATCAACTTTATGTAATTCATAAGGCTTCGCATCAATGGCTCCCGTGGGGCAACGCTGAGCACATTTGGTGCAGCCAATGCAATCTTCATTTATTGTATATGTAATGAGGTTCTTGCATTTTCCTGTTGGACAATGGCCATTGATATGTGCTATATACTCATCGCGGAAATAACGTATTGTTGTCAGCACCGGATTTGGGGCCGACTTGCCAAGTCCGCACATACTGCCCGTTCTGGTGCTTTGACCGAGTTCTTCAAGCAGATCTATATCGGCAAGGGTTCCCTTACCAGAACAGATCTTTTCGAGGATCTGAAGCATCCTGGTAGTTCCTATCCGGCAGAAGGTACACCTTCCGCATGACTGGTTTTGGGTAAACGACAGGAAGTATCTGGCGATGTCGACCATGCAATCGGTATCGTCAAGAACAATAAGTCCGCCAGACCCCATCATGGCCCCGGCTTCCTTAAGCGATGAATAGTCAATAGGGATATCGGCCATGTCAGCTGGAATGCAACCGCCTGAAGGACCTCCAACCTGTATTGCTTTTAATTTATGTCCGTTAGGAACGCCGCCACCGATCTCCTCGACAATCTTCCTGATTGTAATTCCCATCGGCACCTCGATCAATCCTCCCCGGTTAATCTTACCGGCAAGGGCAAAGACCTTGGTCCCTTTGCTGTTGGAAGTACCAATACTGCTAAAGGCTTCGTCGCCATTGCGGATTATCCATGATACAAGCGAAAGAGTTTCAACATTGTTTATGAGTGTAGGTCTTCCGCCCAGCCCTTTTTCAGCCGGGTAAGGAGGACGCATTGAAGGAAGGCCTCTCTTCCCTTCGATTGAAGCTATAAGTGCAGTCTCTTCACCGCAAACGAAAGCCCCTGCACCCTCAAATATCTTGATGTTAAAATCGAATGAGCTGTTCAGGATTCCTTCACCGAGCAATCCTTCCTTTTTACAAATTTCAATTGCCTCACGGATTCTTTTTACAGCCAGGGGATATTCAGCCCTGATATAAAAAATTCCTTCTGTAGCTCCGGTTGTAAAGGCAGCTATCATCATTCCTTCTATTATCCTGTAGGGATATGATTCAAGAAGCATTCTGTCCATGAAAGCGCCAGGGTCGCCTTCATCGCCGTTACATATCATATATTTGATGTCGGACGCAGCCTTTCGGACAATCTTCCACTTTATTGCAGTCGGAAAACCTGCCCCGCCTCTTCCCCTCAGACCGCTTTTCTCGATTATCTCAATGACCTTATCCTGTCCAAGTTCATGAAGGCATTTTGAAAGAGCGGTGAAACCTCCCTTTGATCTAGATCG
>CAIPJU010000403.1 GCA_903865465.1 uncultured Bacteroidota bacterium | reverse complement strand
TCATGCACGACATATGAAAACTGTCGAGCCAGCTCAATCCACCAAGCAGGCGATATCCTGTTACTCCAATGAGCAGCGAAAATAGGATCAGTCCGAATGCAAATAAGGTAAAACGTGCCACTCTTAACAGGAAGACAGGCATTGTTGCCAGTTTCTGGCGATGGTATTCAAATTTCATGGAATGTTTTTGTCTCATATTCAGATCGATATGAAAGGATTTTAAATCACCCTAAAGGTATGATTTTTGTTGTTCTGTTTTGACGGAGAAGAAGGGAATAAATTCATCGGAAGGGATGTTTAATCATTTAATAACAGAGTGATATTCATTATTTTATAAAATTTGCTAAATTTATAAATTGAATTAGGATTATAAATTTACATAATAACTAAATAGCCGCAGAGTACCTTTAATTTATAATAGAAATGAATGATCTCGTAGATAATGCAGACCATATGCTCGATAAGCTGGATTCTTTAATGAAGAGGCAGGATGAAATTTCGAAAGAGATTGCTGAAATGCGTGAAGTGGTCTCAAGTATGAAAAGAGCCGGGCTGGTTCCTCCTGAATCAATCTGGTTAAATATATCGCCGTTAAAGGTGGAGGATTTACCATACTCACCCTCAATTGAGGAAGATATTAAATCTATTCCAGGAATAGAGGTGAATCGAATCGGTAATCAGCAAAAGAGATCATTTGAAGATGATACAAGGCAAGTTCCGGTTAAAGCCAGTATTGAAAATTTTATTGGTGAAAACCTGGTAAGCAAGATAGGTATCGTAATCACGGTCATCGGTGTTGCCATAGGCGCCAAATACGCTATCGATCACCAACTTATTAGCCCTCTTGCCCGAATACTGTCTGGATATCTCTTCAGCTTCGTAATGCTACTTATAGCTCTTAGGCTGAAAAAGAATTACGAGAATTTCAGCGCTGTTTTGCTGAGCGGCTCAATGGCAATAATGTATTTCATCACCTATGCTGCTTTCGGATTTTATAATCTCATCCCCCAGGCTGCTGCCTTTGCCCTCATGGTCCTGTTTACAGCATTCACTGTTGCAGCGGCGATAAGATACGACAGGCAAATAATAGCCCATATTGGGCTGGTGGGAGCATATGCTGTTCCTCTTGTCCTCAGCACCGGAACTGAAAATACAGTAGTGTTTTTTGCTTATACGGCAATTATAAATACAGGAATACTAATAATCTCATTCAAAAAGTACTGGAAACCTCTTTACTATACCTCTTTCATAATCACCTGGCTGCTCTACCTGCTATGGTTCATTCCCAAATACAGGCCAACTGAAAACTTTGATGTTGCGTCAGGATTTCTTATCATATTCTATTTGACATTTTATCTGATGTTCCTTGCTTTCAAACTCATCAGAAAAGAGAAGTTTGATTTTTACGATGTTTTACTGCTTCTGGCCAATTCGTTTATCTTTTATGGAATAGGATATAAAATCCTCTCAGGACAATCTGCATCAGAAGAATATGCAGGATTATTTACTTTCTTCAATGCTCTCCTGCATTCATTAATAAGCCTCCTTATCCGGAAACGAAAACTGGCTGACAGGAATCTCTTTTACCTTGTTTCTGGATTGGCTTTCATCTTCATTGCCATATCCATCCCGGTTCAGTTTAAGGGAAACTGGATAAGCCTGCTTTGGTCAGGCGAGGCTCTTCTTCTGTTTTGGATTGGACGCACAAAAGGGGTGAAATTCTATGAGATCTTCTCCTATTTATTTATCTGCCTGGCATTTGTTAGTTTTATTCAGGATTTATCCCCCTATAGCTCTGTCAGTCAGATAGAAGAGAACACCTCTGTAATTCTTATTTTTCTGAATGTCAGGTTCCTTACAGGACTCATGTCAGTTGCGGCATATGGATTAATTACGTTCATCTACTTTAAGCCCGGTTCCGTATCTCCGATAGTAAATAACCAGGATTTGAAAAACCTGGTCTCCTGGTCAGTTGCCGGGATATTTCTCATCTCCCTCTTCTTTCTTATCAAAACGGAGTTGTCGTCATATTATGAACGACTCTATTACGCTTCTGGCATCGATGTAAATAGTAAAGAATCAATATATCCCTTTAAAGTTTATAATATTGAAATAGAAAGATTTAAAACTGTTGTTCTCTTGAATTACTCCATGCTTTATTTTTCAATTCTCACTCTTTTCAATATCTACATTCTCCGCGAAAGGACCCTTGGATTAATAACAATGGCCGCAAACACTGCTATGCTAACAATCTTCCTGGTTGTTGGCTTATATACTTTTAGTGTACTAAGGGATATTTATATAAATCAACCACTTGTTCAATATTACCATAGAGGAGTGATAAATGTAGGAGTGCGGTATATCTCTTTTTGCTTCGTTGCGCTGCTAATATCTGCAACTGGTATTCTTGCAGACAGGGAATTTATGAAGCCGTTACCTTTTAAACTGAAGACAGCATTCGATATCCTTCTTTATACCTCTCTTGTGTGGATAATCAGCAGCGAGCTAATTTCAATTATGTCATTGTTAAAATATCCTTATACTTATAAGCTTGTATTAAGCATATTGTGGGGTGTCTACTCCCTTTTCCTTATTGTTATGGGGATCTGGAAAAAGAAAAAGCATCTTCGGATCGGGGCTTTTGTTCTCTTTACTATTGTCTTGCTAAAACTTTTCATTTACGACCTTTCACATCTCTCAACCATCTCAAAAACCATTGTATTTGTTACTCTGGGTGTACTTTTACTTATAATTTCATTTCTTTACAATAAATACAGGAATATTATTTCAGATGTATCAGAAGGATAATTACACAGGGTTTAAATTCACTATTTTTACAGGCTGACAGTGTGGATCTAAAAATCCTATTTGTTTTATTTATGAACAAAGCCTTGAATAAATGAACCAATTTTTGTCAGAAATATGGTTCCCTTTATAATTAAGTATCAGGAATACAATATATGCATGATAAGATGATTACTATTGTTGACTATAAAACCGGAAATCTTGGCTCAATACGCAATATTCTGAAGAAGATCGGGGCAGATTCCGTAATAACCTCCGACAGGAATGTTATTGCCGAAGCAAGCAAAATTATTCTTCCCGGGGTTGGGGCCTTCGATACAGGGATGAGAAACCTGAACGAGCTCGGCCTGGTTAGTGTACTGAATCAAAAAGCATTGGTTGAGAAAATACCCGTACTGGGAATTTGCCTTGGCATGCAGCTCTTATCGGAAGGAAGTGAAGAGGGTCTCTTACCCGGTCTTGGTTGGTTGAAGGGTAAGAATGTGAGATTCCGATTTATGAATACCACTGACCATAAGATACCTCATATGGGTTGGAATTTCATCACCGTGAAAAAGGAGAGTAAACTTTTTACAGATATGTATCCTGATCCCCGTTTCTATTTTGTCCACTCATACTATTTTATGCCAGAGGAGAGCGGAGATGTTCTTACTACAACCCTCTATGAATCGGAATTCACTTCATCTGTTGAAAAGGGAAACATCCTGGGTATGCAGTTTCATCCCGAAAAAAGCCATAAGTTCGGAATGAAGCTCCTGAAAAATTTTGTCGACAACTATTGAAATGAAGATTAAGAGGATTATTCCCTGCCTGCTGCTTCGAAACAAGGGTTTGGTTAAAACAATAAAATTCAGGGATTCAACCTATGTTGGCGATCCGGTAAATACTGTAAGGATCTTTAACGAAAAGGAGGTGGATGAAATCTTTTTTCTCGATATCGATGCCACCAGGTCAAAAAAGGAGCCTCCCTATTCTCTTATCAGCGACATTGCCAGTGAATGCTTTATGCCATTTGCTTACGGTGGTGGAATTCAATCGCTGCATCAAATTGACAGGATTATAAAATCGGGTGCTGAGAAAGTAATAATTAATTCGGCAGCCTTCATAGTGAAAAATTTTATAAGTGAAGCTGTAAAACAGTTTGGCAGCTCGACCATTGCTGTTTCAGTCGATGTAAAAAAGGATTTTCTCAAAGGGCATATGGTTTACATTAATGGAGGAACCACCAGAACCGGTAAGACACCTGTTTCATATACAAAAGAGATTGAGAATGAGGGGGCAGGGGAGATACTTATCAACTCAATCGACAGGGACGGTACAATGGAAGGCTATGATATTGACCTTATTAAAAGTGTCTCCACGAGTGTCTCAATACCGGTTATCGCCTGCGGCGGAGCAGGGAGTATTAATGATTTCAGGCTTGCATTTAAAGAGGGAGGTGCATCGGCAGCAGCTGCAGGGAGCTTTTTTGTTTTTCATGGAAAAAGAAGGGCAGTTCTGATAACATATCCCTCATATTCAGAAATCAACAGTATATTTGAGGAATGAACTCAATTACTGATACATACCAGATCTGCAACAGATGTATTATGGATAGCTCCGATCCTGAGATTTCATTTGATGATTCAGGTAATTGTAACCATTGCAATTCAGCACTTGAACTGGCTGAAAAAACCTGGTTTCCCGACCAGCGCGGTGAAAAGGAACTTGATTCAATAATCGTGAGGATAAAATCAGAAGGCAGAAACAATGAGTTTGATTGTATTACAGGTCTTAGTGGCGGCGTGGATAGCTCTTACCTGGCCTGGCTTGCAGTACAAAAAGGGCTGCGTCCGCTGGTAGTTCATGTCGACTGCGGATGGAATTCCGAACTTGCAGTCAGAAATGTCGAAAACATTGTCAAAAAATTAAATATCGAACTGCACACCTTTGTTGTGAACTGGGAAGAGATGAAGGATCTTCAGCGTTCATTCTTTATGGCAAGTGTTCCTGATCAGGATATTCCGCAGGATCATGCTATTTTTGCTGCCCTATACAACTTCGCTAATGACAATAATGTAAGCTGGGTACTTAATGGTTACAACTTCGCAACAGAAAGTATTATGCCGCAGTCGTGGGGTCACCAGGCAATGGATTACCACCATCTGATCTCAATTCAGAAGAGATTCGGAGAATTAAAGCTAAAGGACTATCCTCATGTGGATTTCTTCAGAAGATACGTATGGTATACTCTTATTAAAAAGATGAAGATTGTAAATCCCCTGAATTATATCAGTTACAGAAAAGAAGAGGCTATTGAAACTCTGAAAAGAGAACTTGACTGGCAATACTACGGTGGCAAGCATTATGAATCGAGGTTCACAAAATTTTTCCAGGGATACTACCTTCCCTATAAATTCAATTTCGACAAAAGGAGAGCTCATTTGTCGAGCCTTATCATGTCGGGACAGATGAGTCGTGATGAAGCCCTTGAAAAGATGAAGGAGAATCTATGGGTGGAAGATGATATGAATAATGATCTTGAATATGTTGCAAAGAAACTCGGCTGGAGTGCCGAAGAGTTTCGTTCGATAATAGAGCTTCCTCCCGTCGGCCATAAAGAGTACCCTAACAATGAATCACTCTTTATATATGGAAAAAGATTAAAGCAGGCCCTTGGTAATATCCTTAAAAGCTAAGGCCTATTATATTCTGTACGGAATTGTCTTAAATATCCCGTAACAATCAGATATTGAGCTATAATATAAGTCAGCATAATGACAAATCCTGAAGCTTTAAAAGGATGGCTGAATTTATTGACGGCAATTGAAGCGTCGGAGAAGACAAAAAGAATTGCCCCGGCAAGTACAATCCGGAAGCTTTGAAGGTTTACCTTTTCAATCCTGTTAATGGCACCGGCCACCATTGTCAGTATAACTGCTGCATACAGAATTACGGGCAGGCGCATCTCATTCAGGTCTTTATAAAGATAGCTGGTAAGTAATAATCCGGTTATTATCAGAGGAATCAGGAGATACCAGCGTTTTGATAAGATTACATTCCTTCCGGGGGTAAGAACAAAAACTGTAAAGTACATAATATGAGCAAGCAGGAAACAAGCCAGGCCAGCAACAAAGAGACCGCCAATCCTTCCGTTAAGCTCAAGCACTACATCCCCTGCCCATGAGAAGAAGAGTCCTGCCAGCATTATAAGATGGGTTCTGTTCTCACTGAACCTGACATTGTTCAGAAACAGAATGATAAGAATCGGGAGTATGCCCGTCTTAATTACCAGGGAGGTATTCCCGGGGAAATAGTTGTCAATCAGGATGTATGAAAGACCTGCAGCAAAATACAAAATTATTAATCCTTTGTCTATATGTGGTGTTTTCATGTTTTCAGATTATAACACAAAGATAGACAAAGGATTTCACCCTGCAGTAAAAAGCGGGCTAAAGCTTAACAGGGAACTTTCGCTTAATTTAATTTTGTGATTCCCATGTTATATAGCGTAAAGCTAAACAGATCAGCATATTGTTCAATACTTTTGCTGACTGGGGTTCCAGCTCCGTGACCAGCATTAGTCTCAACCCTGATAAGAACAGGATTCGAACCGGCCTGTTTTAACTGAAGTTGTGCGGCAAATTTGAACGAATGGGCAGGAACTACCCTGTCATCATGGTCTGCAGTTGTTATAAGAGTGGCGGGATATTCTGTTCCAGCCTTCACATTATTTACCGGTGAATACTTGTAAATATAATCGAACATCTCCTTATTATCTTCGGAGGTGCCGTAGTCGTAGGCCCATCCTGCTCCTGCAGTGAACTTATGATACCTCAGCATATCCATAACACCAACAGCAGGAAGCGCTACCTTCATAAGTTCCGGTCTCTGGGTCATAACCGCACCAACAAGAAGACCTCCGTTCGAACCTCCCCTTATTGCCAGGTAATCTGAGGAGGTGTATTTCTGAGCAATCAGATATTCAGCTGCTGCAATAAAGTCGTCGAAGACATTTTGTTTATTAAGTTTTGTGCCGGCAAGATGCCATTTTTCACCATATTCCCCTCCACCCCTGATATTGGCAACAGCGTAAATCCCACCCATTTCGAGCCATAAAGCCATTGGTGTGCTGAATACCGGTGTTTCACTAATGCTGAATCCTCCATAACCGTAGAGAATAGTTGGATTTTTTCCATTCAGTGGAGTACCTTTCTTATATGTGATTATAATCGGGATTTTAGTTCCGTCGGCCGATTTATAGAATTGCTGAACAGATTCGAATTCTTCACCATTGAATGCAACCGCAGGTTTTTTATAGATTTCAGTAGTGCCTGATGAAGGATCTAGTTTAAAAATCGTAGGAGGCGTTATATAGTTGGTAAATGAGAAGTATACCTCTTTATCAATTTTTCTGGATCCAAATCCTGAGGCATTACCTGCTCCCGGAAGTGCAATTTCCCTTACCATATGGCCTGTTTTATCATATTGTTTGACCTTTGAAATGGCATCCATAAGATAATTGGCAAAGATGTAACCCGATCCCGTAGAAGGCTCAAGTACATTTTCGGTTTCAGGAATAAAATCTTTCCAGTTTTCAACTCCCGGATTCTCAGCATCTACAGCAACTATCCTTCTGTTTGGTGCATTCAGATTTGTAACGATAAATAGTTTTGACC
>CAIPJU010000402.1 GCA_903865465.1 uncultured Bacteroidota bacterium | reverse complement strand
GATTCAATTTCGAATGACTATTTCACTATAGTTTCATAACTTTCATTTACTTTTAAACTGTCAGTATCATTCTGAAAGCTGAAGTAATAAGGTTGAATTAAATAAACATACATGCAATTGTCAATATATAATTTGGGCTGATTTTATTACAAAAATGACAAGTCGTGGATAGTAGTTTCAAATACCTGACACATAGCTCAGAGGATGCCGACTGGGGACTCTATCTTTCAGTATCGGGAAGTGCGAGGGTACTTCCGGGAGCAGAGTATCCTCCTTCGGGTCACCCTGCAGGCTATAATTTCAGCTGGCACAACGGACGAATACTTCATGAGTACCAGATTAATTACATAACTGAAGGAGGAGGTACGCTCGAGACAAATTCAGGAAAATACTTTATAAATGAAGGTTCTGTTATTATTTTGCATCCCAATGTCTGGCACAGGTATAAGCCAATAAAACAGAAAGGATGGAAGGAACATTACATAGGTTTCAGGGGTTTTTTGCCGATAAAATATTCAGCAGCTCAGAATACCTGCGCGAAACAAATATAATGCTCATCGGATTCCATGAAAGCATACTTAATAATTTCCTGGAGATCTTCAGCCTTGCAAAGGATGAGAAGCCAGGATATCAGCAGATCTGCTCCGGACTGGTTATAAATATTTTGGGGCAGATAATATCAATTAAGAAAAATGAGAATTTCAAACACGGCCATGTTGAAAAGGTAATTCAGAAAGCCTGTATTATGATAAGGGATAATCCTCTCCAGAATCTGAATATTGAAGAGATGGCAGACAAACTTAAAACAGATTATTCTTTGTTTCGGAAGGCTTTCAAAAAGTACACGGGCCTCTCCCCCAAACAATACCATACTTCTCTGCGGATCAAGCAGGCTTCCAACCTGCTTGCAGGAACAGATACAAGCATTAAGGAGATCTCTGACAATCTGGGCCACTGCTCTGTCTTCTATTTCAATAAGCTCTTCAAGGAGAAGACTGGCATGACACCTTATGAGTACAGAAATAAGTTCAAGAAGAAAGAAATGTGAATATCTTATAATTTAGTGTGACTCTTAATATTTTCTAGTAGTTACAAGTATCGCCCCTCCATAACCCCTGGAGCCAAAAATTGCTGCAGAAGATCCTTTCAGAACCGCAATTGATTCGACCGATGAGGGCGAAACATCGTCGAGCGAACCACCATATGTGCCATCGATAACTACTAAGGCAGGAATAGAGCCAAACATGTTTCCAGAGGCCTGTATTATGACCGAATTACCCACAATCCTGACTCCGCTGACTTCACGTTGTATCATTTCCAGAACCGAAGAGTAAGATGCATATTTTTTCTTGGTACCGTCAATCACATCAATATCACCGGTGAGGTATTTCTTCTTAATGCGGGCATAACCGAGATCAACTGATGTTTCTCCATCCGGGTCGTTTCTTCCCATTAAACCTGCGTCACCCTTCCTGCCTGAAAAAGAGAGTTTAGGCACAGCGCTGAAATTAATGTCAATATCTGTTCTTCCGCCAATAGCTTCCTCCTTTATTCCTACATCGAAGGTGAAAACCTCTATTTTTTCTGCGCCTCGTTTTACCTTTAATTGAAACCGGCCAAGTGAATCAGTTCTGCAACCGGTAATCTGGTTATCAACTATGATAATTGCATCCTCGATTGGCTTTCCTGCTCCATCTGAGACTCTCCCTTTTATTTCAATCTTCCTGCCATCTCCCGAAAAAGCAAAGCTGCTTAAATGCAAAACAGAGAGAAGAAAAATAAATGAAAGCAGGTAAATAATTTTTATTTTTGATATGCTAACCATAACATTCTGAACTAAACTCTGTATAATATTCTATTGTATCAAAGTTAAATCATATTATATTTAAAATCAATATTTTTTGGGGTGTTTCATTCCATAATAAACAGGAGTTCTTAAAATACTAACTTTGAGTCCACTCCGGGAAGTAAGAGTTTTTACTTTCAATTGTTCTTACCCCAGACCACTGAAAGGGGAACAATTGAAAATCAGCAAGTTTAAAAGT
>CAIPJU010000401.1 GCA_903865465.1 uncultured Bacteroidota bacterium | reverse complement strand
TATTCAAAGAGAACGCTTCCAAAGTTTCATTCCCCAACTAAAGCTGAGAATCTTTCCAGATTTGTTCCGGGATCCGGTCAGATTTATTCGGGGGAGTTTTTTGAAGGATCATTTAACTTTTTAATGAACGCCACTCTTCTTGGATTCGCATTTTATCAATTTTATACCGAATGTTATTTTACCGGATATGTAGTTGGACTTACACTTTTCAACAAAACGTACCATGGAGGAATGCATCGGGCTAATCTGTTGGCCACACAGAAGAACTTAAAGTCAATGAGCGAATTCAATATTAATGTTACCGGTTTAGTCCTTAAGATTATTGAACTGGAAAAAACTAAAACTGCTCCTGCCTCCTGAATAAGAAAAATCAGGAAAAATTCTCATTTGCAGTCCTGTTCAACTCTTATGATATTTTTCACATCATAACCATTTTCCACTGCCTTTGATAGGAGCATTTTATATGATGCTTCATCCATTTTATTTTCGCGGCATAGAATCCAGAGGTATTTATATGAAGGATCTCCCACCAGTACATACCTGTAATCCTTGTCGAGGTGAATGATCCAGTAATCACCCGAGAATGGCCAGAAGAACTGAACCTTTAATTTGGCAGGAATCTTTAAATCGGGAATCCAGGCAACGCCTTTCGCCGATGAGCTTTTTGCCGGGTTATTTATATTGTGTCCCTGGTTCAGAACGGTAATTTTACCATCGTTGCGAATGGTATATGTAGCAGTGATGCACTTGAGTTTCTTCTCAAAGCTGTTTGGCAATCGTGCGATCTCAAACCATGTTCCGGAATACCTTTTCAGATTAACAGAGGACTCGACAGAAGGAGTTTTTTGTGAATAAACACAACCTAACAGCATAGCAGCCATAAATATAAGAATGGTTCTTTTCATATTTTTAATATTCTGATGATCTAAAGATGGGTATAATTTTGTTAATGAGAATATTTCTTGGTTAAATGATAGTTTTTTATTGAAGATCCTGATGGATAGCTAAAAAAACATCCTTCAGGTTTTTAATTCTCTTTTTCAATATATTTGTGTGATTTTTAAAGGGGATGCTGAATCAAAAAAAAGAGGATAACAGGAAGAGATAAAGCTTATTTACAGGAAATCATTTAAGTGTTGTAATTTGTTAAGATTATAGTGTTAAATGTTCCTCTTACCTTATTTCCCGCGAAGAAAGTTAGAATTTCAGCATAGCTTTTAATCAATTATCCGAAAATGGTCCGGAACTATGAATGACATGTCGGAGCTTGAGGAGAGCATGAGAAAACTGGAACTCTATGCCGAGAGGCTGGAGTTTGCCATTTCGGGAAGCGATGCCGGCATGTGGGACTGGAATATAGTAACCGGAGAGGTTTATTTCAGTGATGTCTTTTGCCGGATGCTGGGTTATGAGATATCGGAAATAGCTCCTCACATTTCTTCATGGGAGAAGCTTGTACATCCCGATGATCTCGAACCTGTAATGAAGGTGCTGAACCTGCATCTCGAAGGTAAAATTCCCCTTTACAAAACCGAACATCGTGTCAGGACAAAGAATGGAGAGTGGAAATGGATTCTTGATAGCGGAAAAGTTACAAAAAAGGCCGTTGACGGAACCCCGCTCAGGGCTGTTGGCACCCATATTGATATTTCCGACAGGAAGGAGACTGAAGAGTTCCTCTTAATTGAAAATGAACTAAGTATCAAGCTTGCAGCGTCAAAGAGCCTCGATGAAACTCTAAACATCTGTCTTGAGTCTGCCATTAATTATTCCGGGATGGATTGCGGCGGAATATATATTGAGGATGAATCTGACGGTAGTTTCAGGCTTATCAGACATAAAGGGCTGTCGGAGGAATTCATCAGGACCGTAACACACTACACCGCTGACTCGGCAAACTCAAGGATAATCAGGGAAGGGAAACCGCTTTTTTCAAAACACCGCGATATTCTTCAGGAGAGTCCAACCTTCAATGTAGAGGTGCTGATGGCTACCTGTATACTTCCTGTTGTGCATTTGAAGCAAACAGTTGCATGTATGAACATTGCATCCAGGACCTTATCTGAAGTCCCTGACCTGTCGCGGAGAATACTTGAGAAAATAGCCCTGCTTATAGGTTCTTTTATTATTCAGGCAAAAATTGAAGACCAGGTCCGTCAGAACCAGCAAGATCTCAATACACTTTTTAATACTATCGATGACTTTCTTTTTATTCTCGATATGGAAGGAAAGATCATCCATATTAATTCCACGGTCAAGGAGCGACTTGGCTATTCCGATCAGGAATTATTAAACAAGTCCGTTCTCTATGTTCATCCTGCGGAGAGACACAGGGAAGCAACCCTGCGTATTGAAGCCATGCTGGCCGGCACCGAGCGGTTCTGCAGGGTTCCTCTGATTAAACGAAACGGTATACAGATCCCGGTTGAAACAAAAGTAAAAAAAGGAAAATGGAACGGCAGGGATGCAATAATAGGAGTTAGTAGGGATACTTCTGAATTGCAGCGCTATGAACTTCAGTTAAGGGAGAATGCCGAGCGTCTTGAAATGGCCCTCCTCGCCAGCGATGCCGGATTGTGGGACTGGAATCTCGCTACAAATAAGCTTGTACTTAATAAGAAATGGTTTTTACTGAGGGGATTTGACGAGATAAATCAAGATTTTGTCTTCGATGACTGGAAATCACTTGTTCATCCCGATGATGTCGGCAAAGTCCTGAAAGCTCTTGAGGAACATCTCGGCGGAAGAGTTGATTTCTATCAGGCTGAATATCGTTCATTGAATAAGTCGGGAGATTACATATGGATACTCGATACCGGTAAAATAATGGAGTATACTTCCGAAGGCTTACCTCTCCGGGTTGTCGGGACCAACATCGACATTACATCCAAGAAAAAAAATGAGCTTATCCTGCAGCAAAACCTGAGTCAGCAGGAACTTCTTTCCGACATTGCCATTGAAATAAACTCCCTTGATAACTTAGAGAATAAGTTCAATTCCATCCTTGGTAAAATAGGCAGGCACACTGAAGTAAGCAGGGTATATATCTTCGAAGATACAACAGGAGGCCTTACAACAAGCAATACATATGAATGGTGCGATGTGAATATTCCCTCCCGGAAAAACCAACAGCAGTTGGTCCGGTATAGTGATATTCCTTCATTGAGGAAACTGCTGATTGAAACAGGCAGGGTTTATTCGGAGCATATTTCATTGCTTCCGGCCGATCTGAGAGCAACACTTGAACCACAGGATATAAAATCTCTTGTCATATATCCGCTGTATGTACAGGAAGTATTCTCAGGTTTTATAGGATTTAATGACTGCATTAATTTTAAATCATGGTCGAAATCGGAACTTGAACTGCTCAGGACTTTCACTGGTATAGTATCAAATGTTTTAGAGCGCAGGTTCTCCGAAAGATCATTGAAGGAGAGTGAAGAGAAATACAGCAATATTGTAAACAATGCGAACGATGGCATCTATCTTCGAAACCTGGATGGTACTATTATTTTCGCAAACAGGAAGTTTGCCGAGATACACGAGTACCCTCTTGAAGATATAATTGGAAGAAAATCTTGGGAGTTTCTGCATCCCTTAAGTCAGATTAAAG
This sequence comes from uncultured Bacteroidota bacterium, assembly GCA_903865465.1. Taxonomy (GTDB): domain Bacteria; phylum Bacteroidota; class Bacteroidia; order Bacteroidales; family VadinHA17; genus LD21. The sequence goes on along the minus strand of CAIPJU010000401.1, from coordinate 1,874 downwards.
TTAAGGAGACACAGCAAAGAGAACAGGCTGAAGGTCATTTACAGGTACCTGGTGAGGAGATTGGAATAACAAAAAGCGGTAAATCAGTTTATCTTGATATCCGGACCGCACCTTTGGTAATCCAGGGTGAACTTACGGGTATCTTTGGGATAATCAGGAACATATCAGACCGGAAGGAGTATGAAAGGCAGCTGACCGAAGAACGCGACAGGGCAAACAGCGCCAATCAGGCCAAAAGCGAATTCCTTGCCAATATGAGCCATGAGATCAGGACGCCAATGAATGCTATTCTCGGATTCAGCGAGGTTCTGTACTACAAGCTCGAATCGGAGCAGCACCGGAAATTGGTTGCCTCAGTGATAAGCAGCGGGAACCTCCTGATGTCGCTTCTTAATGATATTCTTGATCTTTCGAAGATAGAAGCAGGAAAACTTGAGATTTCCTCCCAGCCTGTTGACCTTAAAAGTATACTTCAGGAAATAAAACTCCTTTTTGAAGAAAAAGCAAAACAAAGGAATATTATTCTAAGCATCATTCCGGGCAGTGGTTTTCCGGAGATACTAATGCTTGATGAGATAAGGATAAAGCAGGTAGTTTTTAACCTTGTTGGGAATGCCATAAAGTTCACACATGCCGGCTTTGTAAATGTTAAAGTGGAATTTGTGGCTGAAGATGATACCAAAGGAGATTTATTGATTGCGGTCGAAGATTCGGGTATAGGAATACCTCAGTCGCAGCAGGATCTGATTTTTGAATCTTTCAGGCAGCAATCGGGACAGTCGAATCGCAAGTATGAGGGTGCTGGTCTGGGACTGGCGATATCAAAAAAGCTTGTGGAAAAGATGAATGGGACTATAAGGGTGAAGAGTGAACCGGGGAGAGGATCAGTTTTTAGTGTAAGCATCCCTGCTGTGGAGTTTATCATCAACAGATCACTTGAAATTGAGGCAGAAGGCGAAACCAGGAACATAACATTCAACAGGGCTAACGTCATGGTTGTTGATGATGTTCCAACAAATATTGAGATAGTTGAATCGATTCTCACTCAGGCAGGACTCAATGTTACTGCAGTTGATAGTGGTGAAGATGCCCTTGAAATGCTTAAACATTCAAAACCAGACCTTATCCTTCTCGATTTACGTATGAAAGGCATTGATGGTTATGACGTTGCAAAAAGAATAAAGGTCAGTCAGTCATTGTCCGCTATTCCGATAATAGCTTATACTGCTTCTGTCTTCAGCAAAGAAAAAATCGAATCCGCAGGCGACTTCGCCAGGATAATATTTAAACCTGTCAGCAAGAGAGTTCTTCTTTCCACTATCGCTGAGTTTTTACCTCACAAAGTTGAAATAAATAAAGTTACGGAAAACAAGACGGAAACTGTGGAATTTGAATCCCTTCCCGAAAAGGTTAAAGCAGCACTACCCGCCATAAAATCAGCACTTGAGTCAAAAGCTTTACCTGTCTGGAATTCAATGAATAATCAGCTTGTCCTTTTCAGGATTGAAGAGTTTGCCCTGGTACTTAAAAATATTGCAACAGAATATGAATTCACATATCTTCATGGATATTCTGACAAGCTAATTTCTGAAATAGAAAATCTTGAATTGGATAGATTAAAAGTCACGATTAATTTTTTCCCGTCTATTATAGAATTAATATCTTTATTAATTAAAAATCAGATCAATGAATGAGGAGGTAAGTATTCTGGTTGTCGATGATAACCAGGAAAATTTGAAAGTAATAAGTAGTTTTTTAAAGGAGAAGAAATATCGTATTGCACTCGCAACAGATGGAAACGGGGCTTTTAAAGTTCTGGAGAATAATAAGATAGATTTGATATTGTTGGATATCATGATGCCGGGAATGGATGG
>CAIPJU010000400.1 GCA_903865465.1 uncultured Bacteroidota bacterium | reverse complement strand
GAGACTCCTATGATTTGCTTTTTATAAATTCAATAGTGCAATCTCAAATCCAAAGATCTTTCATTAAGAATTTATTTGCCTGGAAAAATATACGAAAAAAATATTCATCCTGGATTTTTTACTTTTAATGAAGAGGCCCTCCTAAAATATTGATTTAGAAGGGCCATATTTGAAAATCAGTCGGGGTGATCTGACTCGAACAGACGACCCCTTGCACCCCATGCAAGTGCGCTAGCCAACTGCGCCACACCCCGAATTGTGCTGCAAAAGTAATCAACAATTTTGATTATGCAATAAGCCAATATAAGACAAGATCATTATATCAAAGTTGAGTATATTTGCAAACACATTTATTTGATACATTATGGATACTTTTAAACCACTAAATCTTCAGAGCGAAAACAAAAGCAAGGAGGTTATTACAAATACTGAAAAGGTAAGATGTCTTATAATAGGTTCCGGACCTGCAGGTTATACTTCGGCTATCTATGCTTCGAGGGCAAATCTGAAACCGGTTCTTTATACCGGCCTTCAGATGGGCGGACAGCTTACTACAACTACTGAGGTGGATAATTTTCCCGGTTATCCGAAAGGTATCACCGGACCCGAGATGATGGAAGATCTGAAAATCCAGGCAGAACGCTTCGGTGCAGAGATCAGATTTGGAATAGCAACCAGGGCTGATTTTTCGGATAGACCATATAAGATAATATTTGACGACAACAAAGTTATTGAAGCAGATGCGATAATTATTGCAACCGGCGCCACTGCCAAATACCTGGGACTGGAATCAGAAACAAAATATGCAGGAATGGGTGTTTCGGCCTGTGCAACCTGTGATGGTTTCTTTTACCGGGGAAAAGATGTTGCTGTTGTTGGCGGAGGTGACACGGCGGCTGAGGAGGCAACTTACCTTGCCGGATTGTGCAGAAAGGTATACCTGATAGTAAGAAGGGATGTCCTGAGGGCTTCGAAAGCAATGCAGGATAAGGTTGCTTCCACCCCAAATATTGAGATCCTTTGGGAGCACCAGACTCTCGATCTTTTTGGGGATAACGGTGTTGAAGGTGCTACTTTGATAAAAAAGAAGGGATCACAAGAGGAAGAGATTGTTAAAATAAAGATAGATGGCTTTTTCCTTGCTATAGGCCATTCACCAAATTCCGACATATTTAAGAATTATCTTGAAACTGATGAGGTAGGTTATATCAAAACTATCCCCGGGACATCAAAGACTAATGTACCTGGTGTATTTGCTGCAGGCGATGTTCAGGACCCTCACTACAGGCAGGCGATTACGGCTGCAGGTTCGGGTTGTATTGCTGCCATCGATGCAGAGAGATATCTGTCAGACCTTAGATAAAAGCTGATGGAGATGGAAAAAGATATTGTATTTTTACCATTTAATCTTTATTTGAATGAAGACTTTTAAGAAAGTATTCCGGATAAATGCAGAACCGTCAGATGTATATTCGGCTTTGACCAACCCTTATACCATTGAGTTATGGTCGGGTTATCCCTCTCAGATGAATACAGAACCGGGGAGCGATTTTTCACTGTGGGAGGGCGATATTACAGGTAAAAACATCGAATTTATTCAGGACAGGAAAGTTGTTCAGCAGTGGTACTTTGGCGATCAGAGTGAAGAATCGATTGTGACAATCATAATTTCAAATGATGGTGGAAATTCAACTGTGACCGTAGAACATACCAACATTCCTGATGATGATTTTGATGATATGGCTGAAGGTTGGAGGGAATATTATATGGGTGCAATAGTTAGTTTCTTCAATCCTAATTTTTGAATTCCCCATAATTCCTGTATCCATAAACATCCTTGCTGAAAAAGGATTGCAAATCCTCACAGCAGGCAAGTAGCAATGTTGATATTCCCTTGAAGCACAGGGTTTCAGAATTTTCCTGGACTTTCTGATTCCATTTTTTTATCCATGTAAGGATGTGATTATCAAGAAAACGTAATATCTCTTTTCTCATTTCTGAAGAGCAGGCTGTATCATCAAACTTCATGTATTTATCAATCAGCTTTGTAAGGAAGAGAATTTCTACTCCCAGATGATCATCTTCAATCTTTCCCCTGAACTTCGAAACCCAACCATAGGAATTGTAGAATTCCGTGACATCTCCGTTTTTCTGATTATTTATATTTTCATTATCTGCTTTATATTGTGATTCATAAGCAGGTGCAAGTGGGGTGCCCGTCTTGCTGAAAAGGCGAAGAAAGTCCTCCTTAAGATTCTTGCCTGAAAGTTGTCCGGAATCATATGAATCTCTTAATTGTAATGCAGCTCTCTGAAAATTTGGATTTGAACTTGAAACAGGTAAATTCTTAAGATTTCCGTTATTCCAGAAATCAACGATGCACTCCTCGGAGGGCTCGTAGGTTATCATGCTTCCTGCAAAATAGAGCAGCATATTATAGCCTTTCAAAATGGATTCCTGCTGGTTGTCAATTTTCATGGTAACCGAATTTTGTGTAATAATTCACTTAAGAGGCTTTAATAGAGTTTCGGACTTTCAGGTTGTCTGACAGTATTAAACGATTTCATATATATTTTGTTCGAAAAAGGAAATAAAAAAGCCGCATGTTTCGAATGCGGCTTTAAAATTATAATTATGATTTCTATTTGTTGAAATCAGCAATTTCATTGGGATATTTATTATTGTCGATATTCCATTTAATCTGTTTAAATGCGTTGACAGTATAATTAACATCCTCGAGGGTGTGATCGGCTGTAGGGATAAGTCGCAACATAACAACATCACGTGGGACAACCGGGTAGATGACCACAGAGCAGAAAATGCCGTAATTTTCTCTAAGGTCGTAGAGAAGCTGTGTAGTATGAGCCAGACCGCTTTTTATATAAACAGGTGTTACAGGCGATTCTGTTTTACCGAGATCGAGTCCGGCCTCCCTCAGCCCCTTTTGTAATGCACGAACAATGGTCCAGAGTTTTTCTTTCTGTTCCGGATGTTCCTGTATGAATTCAAGTCTTTTAATAGCCCCGAGAGTCATTGCCATCGGAAGCGATTTTGCATAAATCTGTGACCTCAGGTTATAACGGAGGAAGTTAATGACATCTTTTGTACTGGCAACGAATCCTCCGATACCTGCCATCGATTTTGCAAATGTGGCAAAGTAGACATCAATATCATCCTGAACTCCGAAATGTTCACCGGTTCCGGCGCCGGTTGCACCCATAGTACCAAAACCATGAGCGTCATCGACCAGCAAACGGAAATTATATTTCTTCTTAAGTGCGGCAATTTTGTCGAGTTTTCCAAGGTCCCCGGCCATTCCGAAAACACCTTCGGTAATCACAAGGATGCCGCCCTTATTCTCTTCAGTAAGTTTGGCTGCTCTCTGAAGTTGTTTTTCACAGCTTTCTATATCGTTGTGCGGATAAACAAATCTTTTACCCATATGAAGTCTGAGTCCGTCCATAATGCAGGCATGCGATTCAGAATCGTAAACGATTACATCGTGGCGGTCGCAGAGCGCATCAATGATCGAAACCATTCCCTGGTAACCGAAATTGAGAAGGTAAGCATCCTCCTTACGTGCGAATTTGGCAGCCTTCTGCTCGAATATCTCATGGTTTGTGGTATGCCCCGACATCATCCTGGCTCCCATAGGATAAGCAAGGCCATATTTTTCAGTATATTCGGCGTCAGATTTACGGATTTCGGGATGATTGGCAAGTCCAAGATAGTTATTGAAACTCCAGGCAAGCACCTCTTTCCCTCTGAAATTCATGCGGGGAGCTATTTCCCCCTCAAGCTTTGGAAATGCAAAATATCCATGCCCCAACTCCTGATACTGACCAATAGACCCTCTGTTCCTGCTTATTTTTTCAAATATGTCCATCTTAAAGGATTTTTTAAAATTTGCCACAAAATTATATATTTACGACAACAACATACTACCTATTTATACCTAATTTGATTCTCCATCCTATACTCCGCTTCGATATGCCTTTTCTTCCCCTAAATTTCCTGAAGGAGACTTTTAAACTTGCTGATTTTCAATTGTTCCCTCTTCCGGGGTAGGGGGTAAGAACAATTGAAAAGCAAAATTTCTACTTTTAGGACCGGATTCAGCATCTATAATAAAACCATTATTATTACGTTTTTATGCCATTAATGAAAATATTTCCCTAATTTTGCGCAACATTTTTTTTTATGAAAGTTAGATTATTAATTGTCCTTATAATTTCGGTTTTAGCCAGTTCCTGCGGGAATTATGAGAAACTTCTTAAGAGCACTGATAATGAGCTTAAGAAGACGAAAGCAAAGGAGTTTTACGAAGCAGGCCAATATGTGAAATCAACAGAACTGCTGACTCAGATATTGCCCCGATACCGGGCAACCGATGAGGCTGAGGAGTTGAATTGGATCAATGCTCAAAGCTATTACGGTATGAAAGATTATGTAATGGCAG
>CAIPJU010000399.1 GCA_903865465.1 uncultured Bacteroidota bacterium | reverse complement strand
TTGATTAAAAAGGATCTGATCCTCCTTAATTTTTATGTTTATTCAGATAATTTTTTTAAATTGTTTTCCTTAAAATCCGAAACTGGATTGCCATTACTCTTAGTACATTTTTATTCAATTGACTCAAATGAAAAAAATCTCATTACTTGGAACCGGGCTGATAGGGGCTTTCTATACAATGTCCCTTACAGGTCATCGCAGGCAGGATAAAATTGTTCATGTATGTTCTGCGCATGAAGATACTGCAAGAAACTTCGCCCTTAAATGGAATATTCCCAAATACAGCACTAACATGAAGGAGGCTATTGAAGATCCTGAATGTGAGGTAGTTGTTATAGGGCTTCCTAATTATCTGCATAAAGAAGCAATTCTTATGGCCTGCCGTGCCGGGAAAGGGGTCCTCTGTACAAAACCACTTGGGATGAACGGGAAAGATGCAAAAGAGATACTGGATGCAGTTGAGGAAGCCGGTATTTTTCACGGCTATCTCGAAGATCTGGTTTATACACCAAAAACGCTTAAGGCAATCGGGCTGATTAAAAATGGTTCATGCGGAAGAATACTCTGGACTAAATCGCGCGAAGCACATTCCGGTCCTCACAGTGCCTGGTTCTGGGACAAAACAAAATCGGGAGGCGGGGCTCTGGTCGATCTCGGTTGTCATTGTATCGAGATAGGCAGAAATTATATTGGCAAAAATGTCAGACCCCTTGAGGTTATCTGCTGGGCGGAAACCCAGGTGAAACCAATTGATGCTGAAGATCATGCAATAGCTTTGATTAAATACGAGTCAGGTGCAATCTCTCAGATCGAGGTGAGCTGGAATTTCAGGGGCGGTATGGACCTCAGGGATGAAGTATCTGGTACTGAAGGGACCATCAGGCTCGACCATTGGCTTAGGACGGGCATTGAAGTATTCACAACGGGAAGTACTGGAAACTATGTCTCGGAAAAAACAGAAAGTGATGCAGGATGGCTCTTCCCGGTAGGCGATGAGGTCAATTCTCTTGGCTACAATGATATGTTTACTGATATGCTCGATTCATTGGAAAAAAATGAGAATCCCAAAGAGAGTTTTTATGATGGCTATATTGTAAATGCAATTATGGATGCCTGTTACCTCTCTGCAAAAACCAAAAGGTGGGAACCTGTCGAGCTAAGAGTTTGGAGGGGGTCGCAGAAAGTGAATTCAAATTCAGATCTGATAGAATATGACGATTTGCATTATCTGATAAAAGAGGAGAAGATGCCCGATGGCACAAAAAAAATAATGTTGAAGGAAAAAAATTCCGGAACCATTATCCAGCAGGTTATTCCGGCATAAAATGTTGAATAATTAAACACCTGTATAATAAATATGCACATTGCGTAAACCAAGTGTAAATCAATTCAATAAAGGTATTTTGTATTAAATGTGTAATTAAATTCAACACATCCCTTTGTATTGCAGATTGATTTGAATTAAGTAAATGGCATTGAATCAGGATCTTGGGTCCTGATTTTTTATTGGCACTATTGTTGAATTAATAAACATGTAATGATTTATCGAATGATATTCATTACGTCCATTGAAAGAATTCGAATTAAGTACCGCCAGTTATATCTATCATTATGAAAAGAATAAGTTGTTTTAAGTCAATAGCACTCATGGCAGCTGTTTTAAGCTTCACTGCTTCCTTTTCAGTTGCAGCGAACAAATCAGCATCCATCGATTCTATTAAAGTTATCTGTTCACCTGAATTAAAGAGCCTTGCCGAAAGATGGGCAACCGAATATTCGGCTATTGAACCAGGTATCAGGGTTAAGGTTTTGAATGCATCCACAGGCAATGATGCAGCCATGCTTTTCAAAGGGAATGTCATAGGGTTGGTCCCTGACAGCTTTCTGCCGGAAAATATGAGCAGAACGGCATGGAAAATGGTTATTGGCAGGGATGTTATTGTTCCGGTCTTTAATTCATCGAATCCCTATCTCAAAGAGATTAATGAACAAGGCATTTCAGTAGAGTTATTAAACAGGTTCCTTACAAAAACAGGGGCTGGAAATTGGGGAACACTCCTTAATGGAGAGCAGAAAGAGAAGGCCACCTATTATATATTGAATGAGAAATCAGTTCAGGATAATCTGAATGAGTTCCTGAAAACCGGACAAACGCCGGCAGGGAGCCTGTTTGTCGAAAATAGTAATGATCTTATTGCTGCAGTTCAGGGCGATCCCTTTGCAATAGGATTCTGCAAAATGGGCAACCTCATCGATTTCGACAATCAGAATTTTGCCCAAGGGGTCAGCCTTCTTCCAATTGACAGAAACGGAAATGGAAAGCTTGATTATAATGAGAAGATATACGATGATTTCAGCTCCTTCCTGAGAGGTGTATGGATTGGAAAATATCCGAAATCGCTTATAACAAATATATACGCAGCAACAACAATACAGACTACTGATCCTAAGCAAACTGCCTTTTTAGGGTGGCTTGTTTCAAAAGGTCAGAAATATCTTTTTGCCGAAGGCTATTCCGACCTTATTGCAGCTGAAAGGCAGAGTGCTGTCGATAAACTCTTCAATATTAAGGTCGAGCCTGTTCAGACCTCTGGTGACAACTACCTTCTGAAGGCAATACTTTTTGTTATAGCAGTATTGATTGCAGCAGGATTTGCCATTGATGCCGTACTCAGGGTCAGGAAGGCGTCTGTAGCAGGAGTTAAGTCTGAAATGAAAAGGTCCGGAATTTTCCCCGGTGAAAACGCAATCAAAATACCTGCTGGCCTTTACTATGATAAGACTCACACCTGGGCATTTATGGACAGGAATGGTGTTGTAACGGTTGGTATCGACGATTTTCTGCAACATGTAACAGGTCCTATATCGCAAATTAAGATGAAAGGCGAAGGGAAGAAGATAAAGAAGGGGGACCAGATCCTTGCTGTTGTCCAGAATGGGAAGCATCTGAACCTTTATGCACCTGTTTCAGGAACCATAACAGAACAGAATATACAACTGCTGAATAATTCAGAACTTATAAACAATTCGCCCTACAACGATGGATGGATTTATAAGATTGAGCCTTCAAACTGGTTGAAAGAGAATCAGTTGATGTTTATGGCTGATAAGCAGAAAGAATATATAAAGAGAGAGTTCACCCGTCTTAAAGACTTCCTTGCTTCGGCTTTTAATGCTGCAACAGGTACTTTATCGCCGATCGTCCTTCAGGATGGTGGCGAGATCAAAGACGGAGTGCTTTCCGATCTGGGTCCTGAAGTATGGGATGATTTTCAGACAAAATTCATAGATCCTTCCAGGCAGATCTGGTTTTATGATTTATTTTAAGAACCAGCCGCGGGAAATATCCTCACCCTAAACAAAAAACTCTTCCTGACATCCCGTACGATTCATCAAAACGTACGGGATGTATGTTATTAATAAATCTGTGCATAAGGAAAATATTATTGAAGCATCGCTTGTCTCTTTTTATGCAGGCTGATCAATTAGACTGATTCCGCATCAGGTTTATCGGGATTTTCAGAAAACTTGCTTAAATTAACATTTTGAAAATGGCTGGTGATTGATCGGCCATTTTAGAGTAATATGTTATTTTAACTCAGGCAAAAGCCAATTAAGTTATAGTTCAATGGATCAGTATGAGAATGACGGTTCAGTACCTGAAAGGAAGCATATTAAGGAATTTATTGATAAGTATCTAAGGTTCCGCTCCTCTATTTACAGCAGGGTTGTTTATTTAATAACGATTTCATCGGTTATTCTGTTTTTGTCATTCGGTCTTATCTTCAATTCGGTGTACGAGCAGAACATGAACACCGTTATCCGGCAGAATGGTAATAATATCGGGTCAATAGTCGAAGGTGCACTTTACCACTCAATGCTTGCAAACGACAAGAGTTCGCTTCAGAATATCCTTGATGTAATTAATACCATGACCGGTATAGATGATGTTAACATGTACGATGCTAACGATAGTCTTGTTTACACCTCATTTTCTGCACAAACAACAAATCATAGTAATCCCGATTGCCGCAGCTGCCACAGCAACATCAGATCAATGTTTCCGCTTAAGGAGAAATCGTACCATATAATGGAGATTAAAAGCGGTTGCAGTATGAACATGAATGACAATGATCACAGGCATCTTTTAATAAGATCCCCCATTCTGAATGAAAAGTCGTGCTATACGAGTTCCTGTCATGCTCACAAAGAGGGTGACGAGGTTTTGGGATCATTCGTTATAAAAATGCCTTTGGATAAGCTCGACAATGCCGTAAGCAGATCTTCTACGAAATATTTCTTTCTGGCCACATTAATCACTTTCCTGATGCTGGCTACACTGATTCTCTTTACAAGGGAGAAGGTGAAGAAACCGCTAAATGAGATAATAAAGGCAAGTGTTGCGGTCTCAAATGGTAATAAGGATACAAGGCTTAAAATAAAGCCCAATCAGCTTGGTGATATGAGAATGGTGTCGGAAGCCTTCAATGATATGCTCGATAATCTTCAAAAGGCTAATGAAGAGCTCAAAAACTGGTCGAGGCAGCTTGAATACAAGGTTCAGAAAAAATCAGAGGAGCTTGGAGCTGCTCAGAGCGAGTTGATTCATATTGAGAGGATTGCCTCACTGGGCAGGCTTTCTGCTTCTGTCGCGCATGAGATCAACAATCCTCTTTCCGGAATTCTCGTTTATACCAAGCTCATACATAAGCAGCTTAGCAATCCCGATATGGATGCTGCCAAAAAGGAGAGCGTGCTGAAGCATCTTAAGCTCATTGAAAACGAAACAAAACGATGCGGTGAGATTGTCAGAGGACTTCTCGATTTTTCGAAGAAAGGTCAGGAAAACTTCGAATCAAAACATCTGCACAAGATTCTTCAGGAGACTTATGAGTTGATGACTCACTCCATAAAAATTAAGAATATCGTCTTTATCTCGGACCTTGCCGCACAAAAAGAGGTTGTTTTTTGCAGTGCAAATCAGATAAAACAGGCCTGTGTGGCTGTTTTGGTTAATGCCTCCGAAGCCGTACTTGAAAATGGGGAAATTACAATATCGACCTGTAACCCTGACAAGGAAACCATTCGCATCGATATAAAAGATAATGGGATAGGTATTTCCGGTGAGGAT
>CAIPJU010000398.1 GCA_903865465.1 uncultured Bacteroidota bacterium | reverse complement strand
GGTTCAAAGCTCTCAAGTATTGAAAGGGTGAGAAATGTTTTTCTTGATGCTCAAATACGATCAGAAACAATGGATATGGGAAAATGGCAAGAAATAAGTACTGCGTTACAGACGCTGAAAACAATATTCCCAGAAGCCGTCGACACTTCTCTTACAGGGCTTAATTCCAAACTACAGGCTTTTTATACCAGTTGGTCAAATCTTTCGGCAGAATATGCAAAACCAGTGGGGGCTCAAGATATAGCCGGAAAAAAAGCTGCAGTATATTTAGCCGCGACACAGGTGGCGTCTGTATTGAACCAAAAAGCAGATGCGCTTATCAGTATGCAACAAAATTTTAATTCGGAACTTAACTCGGTGGTGGACTCTGTAAATGTTTATACACAGCAGATTGCGGAATACAATACAATGATAAAAAATTACGGCAGTGCGGGGACAGCAAATGATATTTTGGATAAAAGAGATCTTGCTATCACCAAACTTTCCGCGCTCATTAATATCACCGCCGTTAATAAAATTGATGGGACAGTGCTTATTAATGTAAATGGCAAAGTGCTTGTGGATGAAGGGACTTATAACAAAATGGTGACTATCGGAGGGACCAGGGATGCTAGTATGCAAAGCGTCGGTCTCTACCAGAGCGGTTCTAAGACAGCTAACGATATCTCAGACTATATTAGCTCTGGAAAACTGGCAGGAATTTTTCAGGCAAGAGATATGGTACAGAGCTATAAAAATCAGTTGGATAATCTGGCAGGAGTGCTTATTGAAGATGTGAACAGGTTTCACTCGGCAAACGCCTCTGTCGCAGGACTATCATATATTAACTTTTTTACCGGAACAAAAGCTGAAACAATAGCAGTAAACGCAGGCATTAACGGGGGAGCAAATATAAATGATACTCGTTATACTGCAGGCGATACGGCCAACATAATAGCCCAGCTTGGAAATAAAGTAATGAACAATAGAATAATGTCCAAGGCAACAGGGCTTACTTCCAATTCGCTTCTTGGGTTTAATGGGAATCTGTATATTAATGGGATTGAAATTGCTTATACTTCTGGGCAGAAGATATCGGACCTTATAAATAAAATCAATGCGACTGGTAACTTTTCTGCAACTTTTGACGATGCGAAAGGCGGAGTTTTCACCATTATGGCTAATACTATGATGACCGTTTCTGAATATAATATGTCTCAGACCTTGCCTGGAGCGGTGCAGGTAAATCAGCTTATGAATGCTTTCAGTTGGGTAGAAGAGCAGTTCTCCAGTTCTGCCGTCAATCTTTCTGAGGACTTGGTCGCAAACAAAATTATCATATCTAAAACATGGGGAGACCAATCTCAAGTAGGTTTAAGTCCAAATAAAATTCTTGATATTATGCCTACTTCGAGTGGAGGCGTGTTGCAGATTGGGTATAATGATAAAACATATACTGCCAATTGGTTGGCTTCAAATACGGTTTCATCGACAATAGTAGCAATGTCCAGCGTGGATACTCCGGCTAATTTTACTTGGGCAGCGTCTAATTTTAATTCAGGCGCAGAAATTCAGAAATTTAGTTTTGGAACCAACGCAAGTTCTACTACGGCAAATAAATCCATTATGCCAGTGGTAATAACAGATAGAACAGGAAACCTGTCACAGGTAATGAAACTCACAGGGAGCGCTACTTTTACC
>CAIPJU010000397.1 GCA_903865465.1 uncultured Bacteroidota bacterium | reverse complement strand
CCGATATTACTGCTGTTTTGCCTGACTTTGCCCTTACCTGCTGTTCAAACAACTCATGTACAAGGCATTGTGGAATATGTACCTCAGTACTGTTGAATGAGGTAAGCATCTTCCGGTCACTTTCGGATAGTATTGAGACCTCTTTTAGTCTGAATTCCGGATTTTCTGACAAGGTGCAGGCCAGAGAAATAAAGCCATCCCTGAGATGCAGAATTGTTTCCTGTTTAAATAAATCAGTACTGTATTCAATCTCTCCCTCAATCTGACCCTGTGCTTCCCAAATGTAAAACGTTATGTCAAAAGGAGAAACACCCTTGGGAACGGTGGTTCTCACTGCCTCAATACCTCCAAGATCCATTGGAATTGTTTGGTTATTCAGCCATGACAACGAGATCTGGAAGAAAGGATTAATACCTTGTATCCTCTCGGGATTAACTGCCTCAACTATTTTTTCGAATGAAAGTGAAGAATGTTTGATAGAATTCCGAAGAGATTCTTTTGAAGACTTCAGGTGTTCACTGAAAGAGTTTTCTCCATTATGCCGGAGCATTACCGGAATAGTGCTTACAAATATTCCGAAAATATTTTCGAGTGAAGGGTGAAGCCTCCGGTTTGAAACAGGGACACCAATACAAATATTGGTCTCATCAGTACATTTCCGAAAGAGTAAGCCCATCACCGACAACATGGTGTTAAAGAGCGAAGAATCAGTGACAGCGCTGATTTCCTTCAACTTTTCAGCATAGTCAGCCGGTATTACAAAATGCTCCCTGCAGCCAAAACCTGTGGGTTCGCTCTTTCTTGAAAAGTCATATTGAAACTTCAGTTCAGGCTCACACTCTTTAAGTTCGTCTTTCCAGAAATTTACCAGTTCCGCTTCTTTCTCTGTAGCGTGGGTATCTTCCTCAATTTCGGCATAGTTGTAGCTCTGGAAATCAAGTATTTCCGGTAGTAGCTCCTTTCCATCAAGAAGATTGTTGTATAACTCACTGAATTCCCTGATGAAGATACGACGCGAAAATCCATCAAAAATCAGGTGATGAACTGTTGCGTGGAAGAAATAACTGTCATCAGCTTCCTTTAGGAGGTAGAGTCTGAAAAGGGGTCCGTTTTCAACGTCGAATGGCTTTCGTGAGTCCTCCCCGGCAAAATCGAGTATTTCATTCCCGGGTAGGTCAGAGAGTGTGTCGGAGAAATCTATCAGATCAATCTTAATTGGACGAATCAGAATATCAATGTATGGATTACCATCTTCCTGTCTGAACACAGAGAACATGGTACGATGCTTATTAAATAGAAGCCGTATCCCTTTGAAAAACAGATCGATGTTAATTTTACCTTTGATATGGTAGGTCAAAAGAATATTGTAAGCAGGGTTTGCCGGGTCCTGCTGGGAAATAATCCATAGCCGTTTCTGATTTGCCATCAAAGGCAAACGGCCCTTAAAAAACGTTTCCATTTTGTAACTCTTTATACCTAAAACCTAAATTTCACCATCGATAATTGTTGACTGTTTGCTATTATCCTCTTTTTTTGCCTCTGAGGAAGCAAGCAAGGCTATCTCGATTACCCTTGCAAGATCGGAAATCCTCGGACTATCAAAGAATACTCTCAGTTTGAGATTCAGCTTAAATGCCGACTCTATCTTTGAGAAAAGTGAAATTGCCAGAAGAGAATTTCCGCCTATATCAAAAAAGTTGTCTTTAAGCGATATTTCACCTGTTTTCAGGACTTCACACCAAATGTCAAAAAGAGTTTTTTCGGTAGGACTCATGTTAATTTCCTTAGTCTTCTCCTTTTCCCTGATCATAAAGATAAGGGCTTTTTTGTCTATTTTACCATTTGGCAGCCTTGGAAATCCAACAGTAACCTGGAAAAAAGAGGGTATCATATATGCCGGCAAGCTCAGTGAAAGTGATGAAGTCATCTCCTCTTTGGTAAGGTTAAAGCCCTCATCTACATTGAGAAAGGCAATGAGACGTTCATCACTATCATCAAACTTGTGGATTCTCACGACGGCCTCCACAACCATTGGCAATCTCGTTATCAGGCTTTCAATTTCGCCCGGCTCTATCCGGAATCCTCTAAGTTTTATCTGATTATCACTTCTTCCAAACAGCTCAATATTACCATCAGGCAGGAAACGGCCAAGGTCTCCGGTTCTGTAAGCCTTCCTGCCTCCGTCAAGATCAATAAATTTTTCAGAGGTAAGCTGTGGCATATTATTATAACCTTTTGTTACTCCCAAACCACCGATGCAAACCTCCCCGGTTACTCCAACAGGCATCTCCCTGAGATTCCTGTCGAGGATATGAATGAAGGTATTGTCAATGGGTCGCCCAATAAGGATCTGTGAATCGGGCGAGTCAATTCTTATACAAGTTGAATAAACCACTGTCTCGGTTGGACCGTAGCAATTCCAGAATTCTCCCACCTTAGGCAAAATCTGCCGTATAAAACCCGGAGTCAGGGCTTCCCCTCCACATAATCCTTTTATTTTCCTGCTGCCATTCCATCCCACAGCCAGGAGAATACTCCAGAATGATGGAGTTGCTGAAATAAGAGTAATATCATGCTTTTCAATGAGGGCAGTAAGAGCAGTACCATCAGTGGTATCACTGCTGGTGGCAACAACTATGGTTGCTCCTGCCGACAGGGATACAAAAAGTTCATAAACCGACATATCGAACGAGAGGGTAACAACTGCCAGCAGGATATCATTTTCATTTATGCCCGGCTTGTCGATCATACTCTGAATAAAGTTTACGACACCCTCGTGATGAACCCTGACCCCTTTTGGTTTTCCTGTGGAACCAGAGGTGTAGATCATATAAGCCAGCGATTGATTCCCAATTGAGACTGCAGGTTTCTGTGAAGAGATTTGAGAAATCTTATCCCTGCCGGAGTCAATCAGAACCATTTCAGTTGACGGAAAATGGGAGAACTTTGCAGTTAGGGAGCTTTGAGAAATCAGAATCCTTGCCCCTGAATCCTCATACATATAAGCAATCCTATCATCGGGAAACATAGGATCCATGGGAAGATAGCAACATCCTGCCTTCAGCACGCCAAGCACAGCAATCACCATCTCAGCAGAACGTTCGAGGCAGATACCAACAACGTCACCGCCTTTAGCCCCCAGAGAAATCAGGTAAGATGCCAGTTGATTTGCCCTCTCGTCGAGATCTCTGTAGGTTATCCTACTTTCTCCTGAAATAACAGCTGTCTTTTCAGGAGTCCTGAGAGCCTGGCTTTCAAAAAGATCATGAATAAGGCCCGATGGAATTTCTCTATGTGTCTTATTGAATTCCGAAAGCATTATCCTGTCAGTCTCCGAAATAATTGTAAGATCCCTGATTGATTTCCCCGGATGGTCAGTAAGCTGATGAGCTAATGAAATAAAATTATCCCTGAGGCGAACGGCTGTACCCTCTTTAAGAAGGTCGGTGTTATATTCAAGATCTCCAACAATATGTCCGTCTGACTCCCACATATAAAGTGTTATGTCAAAATTAGCTGATCTCGATTTTCCTATTATCTTTTCAACTTCCAAACCTTTAAGTTTTAAAGGCTTTTCAAAGGAATGCTGCCATATAAAACCAGCCTGAAAGAGAGGGTTGACATTATGTATCCTTTCAGGATTGGCAATCTCCACAATGCTTTCGTATGGAAGCTCCTGATGTGCTATTGAATTAAGAGCCATCTCATCAGTCATACGAATTATGTCCCTGAAAGTAAGATCATC
This sequence comes from uncultured Bacteroidota bacterium, assembly GCA_903865465.1. GTDB lineage: Bacteria > Bacteroidota > Bacteroidia > Bacteroidales > VadinHA17 > LD21. The sequence continues at coordinate 428 of CAIPJU010000397.1, read as the reverse complement.
CTCATACTTAAGGCGAACCACTACGGTATTTACAAACATTCCAAAAATGTTCTCAAGCTTTGAATGAGGCCTGTAGGATACCGGAAGTCCTATATTCAGATCATCTTCACCTGAGTACTTATGAAGCTGAATTCCAAAAATGCTAAGCATGGTTGTGAATACTGAAGTATTCTGCTCCCTGCATAAATTCCTGATCTTTGCAGTGAGTTCCTTAGAAAGTCTTATCGATTCTGCCATACCTTGTCCTGACGGCTTCTCACGCCGCGGAAAATCATATGGAAAATTGAGCATGGGTGAAGAGTTCTGTAGTGTTTCCCTCCAAAACTCTTTCAAACTCAGCTCTTCTATGGTGCCTGCATTACCCTTTTCCCATTCAGCATAATCATATTGCTGAAATTCAAGAGGATCAAGCTCAGGTTCCTTCCCAT
>CAIPJU010000396.1 GCA_903865465.1 uncultured Bacteroidota bacterium | reverse complement strand
CTCCATCTGCCCGACTTCACTAAAAGGAAGCATCTCTCCTCTCAGAAAACCATTATGAAGATGAAGCATGTTTCTTACATACTGATGTTCAAAACCATACTTGGCATCATTCGTATAGAACTGGTAGCCGTATCCGTTTATGGTCTGCTTCTTTTTATAATAAGCTTCCGGCAGCATATCCATTGTAAAAATATCGGGGTTCCCATCGTTATTGACGTCAGCAATATCGTCACCCATCGACGATCTGGACTGGTATGACAGATACTTTGAAATCTCATTTCTGAAGGTACCATCACCCTGATTAATATATAGCAAGTCATTCGAGATAAAGTCATTTGAAATATAGATATCAGGATAACCATCCTTATTGATATCAGCAATAGCAAGGCCAAGGCCAAATCCCTCATAAACGATTCCTGCTTGTTTGGAGACATCGGTAAAAGTTCCGTTTCCGTTGTTATGATAGAGCCTGTCATTATTAGGAGCACTTCCATCAATAATTTTTGGCCGGTAATTGGTATTCATCCTGGAACTTACGGTATTATTCAGGACATAAAGATCGAGGTAACCATCGAGATCATAGTCGAAGAAAGTTGCATTCACGGAAAAACAGGTATCAGCAATTCCGAATTTCTCAGCCATTTCCGTAAAAGTAGGGATCCCATCCTTACCAGGCCCATTATTGATCCACAATCTGTTTTTTCTTTTTTCAGGATCCCTGCCTCCTGTGGATGTTAAATAAACATCAGGTAGTTTGTCACCATTCACATCGGCAATTGCGACTCCACTATACCACTGACTATTGTCTAAACCTGAAAAGTTTGCAGTAATATCCCTGAATTTAAAGTTCCCGAGGTTAAGATAAACACGTGGAGATACCTGATTGCCTGCAAATACGATATCCTGCAATCCGTCATTATTCAGATCGGCAATTCCAACTCCGGCGCCATTATAGATATATTCATAATTCATCAGGTTAAAATTATCGCTTTCGGTGATCAGGTTATTAAAATGAATCCCCGTCTGATTTGAGCTAATTAACTGGAATTTTGTAGAATGAGAACAGGAAACAATAAGTATTGAGCCAAGAAGTATAAACAGTTTCTTCATATGAATCCAAAATATAATTATTATACAGAGCTAATTAACTTTGAGCCCTTAATTGTCAAAAATGCTAATTTATTTCAAACAATTTATATTTCATCAATATTTGATTTGGAAAAAATAAATTTTGTAATATCATGTCAATGGCGTTTAGTTAAAGAATGTTATTACCAAACATGGTATGAGTGTCCTATTTTTGCCACATAACCCTTTCCGGAATCCTCGTTTTACCCCCCAAGCCCCCAAGGGGGGATTTAAGACACCCCTTCAGGGGGCAGGGGGTATAAAATGGGAGTGAATACAGATTATCAATGCTTAACTAAACGATATTAAATGCCATATGGGAAAAAAGCGGGCCGCCAGAGGCAGCCCGCTAAATAAAAATTAACCTATCAGAAAATTATCTGTTCTGAACGAGTTTACCATTACTCAGGTCAATCTGACGCTGAGGAATAGGATAAGTAACATCTTCAGCTCCAACAGTCGCGGTACCATAAAGTGAATTACCGTTTGACAGAGTCTTCATATAGGTAAGAATACGGTTGAGTTCAGTAACTGTTGTACCCCATCTGTTCAGGTCAAAATATCTGTGACCTTCCTGACCGAGTTCAAGTTTTCTTTCCATATAGAGAGCCTTGAGAGCATTGTCTTTGCTGTCGAATGGGAATGTTCCAACTGCAGGATAAGGAGCAACTGAATAGTTAGCAGCAGCTGTACCATCAGGCATTTTAACGAAGCCATCTGCATTAGCTGCCCTGTTACGAACTGCATTGATGTTAGCAAATGCGCCTGCAAGGTCACCTGTTTGAATCTGGCATTCAGCTAAGAGAAGGAGAAGGTCTGCATAACGGATCATACGATAGCCGTTTGCGGTCCAACCTGATGTCCAGTTACCAACTTCTGTGTACTGTCCTTCCTGTGATTTCTTGTAAACCTGCTTCTTACCACTGTAAGGTCCGGCATATGACTGATCCCTGATCCAGTCAGCACCTGACATGATTCCCCAATCCCAGTAAGGAATACCCCTACGACCTACTGACCAGTCGAGACGTGGATCCAGTGGACCGGCATCGGGTGTGAAGGCAGCTGCTACAGCAATACCCTCATCACTTTTTACCTCATTGGCAGGAGAATCATATGTACCATCGAGAAGAGGAAGACCATTGGCCGTCCTGAAAGAGTTTACAAATTCCTGTATTGGCTGGAAGAAACCGCAGCAACCGCCAGGAGATGCACCACCTTTGTAAGGGAAGTTAAGAACTTCACCGTCGCCACCGTTTTTAGCGCCGGAACCGTCATTAACTGAATACTGAACAGTATAGATAGACTCAACGCCATTGCGGTTTGCAATGTCAAAGATCTCACCATACGTTGGAGCGAGTCCTATAGCAGCGCCATTGGCTTTAACACCCGTAGCTTTTGCATCAACAAGTATAGGAAGAGCGGTAGCATAATCATGTTTCATCTGCATGAGTGCCTTTGCATAGATAACTTCAGAAACCGTTTTGTTGAATTTTCCAACAGCTCCCATGTTGAGAGGCAGGGTTGTTCCAATCTGGAGGTCAGCAAGAATCTTATCTGTAGGATCAGCTGAATTATCAACTGCAGCAGCATCGGCTTTCTCATCAACATAAGGAACTTTTCCCCACATTCTCCATGCTTCAAAATGATACCAGCCGCGAAGGACTTTTGCCTGATTGACATAAAGGTCAGCTTGATCCTGGGTTATCGTTTTGTTAGCAAGTGCTACGGCAGTGACGTTAATAAGGTTATTAGCCCTGGAAACGCCTTCATAAATAGCTCTCCACCTAAGGTTAAGGTAATCATTGGTAGAGTTTTCAGAGTAAGTCTGAATAGAGTTGATGGCAGGCTGGTCGCCGGCGTCGGAGCCTTTTGTAGACTCAAGTCCTCGGATCGAACCATAAACCCAGTTCGAAGAGGCAGCTTCCCAAGTCCAGTTCCATGTTTTTGTTCCCGGAAGCATTGAGTAAGTACCAATAAGAAGAGCGTCGAGACCTTTTTTGTTTGCCAGCAGGGATTGATCAAGACCTCCTGCAGGTTTAACATCCAGAAAATCCGATTTGCAGGAACCAATCATTCCGATCACTGCAAGGACTAATATCAGAATATTATATTTCTTTTTCATATTATAATATTATTTACAATTAAAAACTTACGTTAAGTCCGAACAGTAACTGCTTAACAAGAGGATAGTTACCTGTGTCAGAACCGAAGGCCCTGTCATCACCGCCGAGTTCCGGATCAAGACCCGTGTACTTGGTGATTGTGAAGAGGTTCACAGTCTGAATATAGACTCTGAGCGACTGAATGTTAACCTTGCTGAGTACACTCTGTGGAATGGTGTAACCAATCTGAAGGTTTTTCATTCTCAGGAAGGAGCCATCCTCAATGAAGAAGCTGGTCATCTGAGTGTTGGTTGAGAAGTTCGAGGTATTGGATGCCTTTGGAACGCGGGCATTTGGATTACTTGCGGTCCAGCTGTTATACAGCAGGTCCTTGCTCTTTTGTCCCTGGAATGATGGCCAGAAATCGATCCACCATGAGTTCCAGTTGTTGATATCATTACCATATGAACCATAAAGGAAGGTACTCACGTCAAAGTTCTTGTAAGTAACTGCGAGGTTGATACCATAGGTGAATTTTGGGTTCGGGTTGCCAATGAATACTCTGTCATCAGGAGTAATTTTGCCATCACCGTTTGTATCCTGATATCTGAAGAAACCAGGAGCTGCACCATCCTGAGTCGGAGCTGAAGCAACTTCAGCAGCTGACTGGAAGAGACTGATAACCTTGTAACCAAAGAAAGCTGACATCGGGTGTCCTACTTCGTTCCTGTTGGCAGCGCCAATCCTGGTTGTACCACCTCCATAATCGAAGAAGGTAACAGGAGGAGCAATCTTGTCAATATTGTTTTTGTATGTAGTAAATACAAGACTTCCGTCAAAGCCTACATCACCCCATTTTTCTTTATAGGATAATTCAGCATCAACACCTTTGTTGGTCATAGCTGCTATGTTTACATATGGAGCTGTTGCAACACCGGAGGTTCCAGGTAATTCAGGATTGTAAAGCAGGTCTGTTGATTTCTTAACATAATAGTCCAATTTCACACCAACCTTATGATTCAGGATGGTAGCATCAAAACCTATATCAGAAGTAACGTTGGTTTCCCATTTTGCATTGGCATTACCAATACGTGTTGGTGCAAAACCCTGTACTGATGATGTACCTGTACCATTAACATCATAGAATGAATAGGCTGGATATCCGCCGTATGAATAGAACTGGTTGTAGGGAGAAACAGCAAGCTGGTTACCCATCTGGCCATAAGATGCCCTGATCTTCATTTCGTTGATAAAGGTAATTCCTTTGAAGAACTCCTCATCGCTGATACGCCATCCCAAAGAAAGTGATGGGAAAACACCATAACGCTTGTCTGAAGCAAATTTTGAAGAACCATCACGACGAACAGTTGCACTCAGCAAATATCTGTCCATGAAAGAATAGTCAGCTCTCAGGAACTGTGATACGAGTGTGGTAGGTGTGTTAAGTGAAGAGTTTGCAGAAACAAGAGTAGCACCATTATCGAGTGTGCGATAGAGTGGATCATCGGAGAAATATCCGGAATGCGATCCGGAAACGCTTCTGCCATTACCAATTTTAAGAGACTCATAACCAGCAACAGCAAGTATTTTATGCTGACCGAAAGTTCTGTCAAAAGTCAGCTGGTTTGTCCATGACCAGTCATTTCCATAATAAGCACCTTCTGAAAATGAATTGCTGTTTGTGTTTTCAGCATTTTCATAAGTAGCAAATGAGTAGTTTTCGTAATAACCATTATCAAAAGTTCCTCCCATTGTTGATTTGAAATTGAGGCCCTGCATGATTTTTACGTCAACGAAAGCACTTCCGATAACGTGAGCGTTCCAGCTTCCGTTGTCTTTTGCTCTTGTCAACACAGCAAGTTCGTTGGAAGCCTGGCCCAGACGTGAAGCGATACCTGTTCCACCCCAGTCACCTGGTTCGAAAGTATGGGTTGCTCCTACAAATTCCGGTTGTGTCCAGTAAACAGGAATAATCGGCTGGCTTCTGTAAGATGCCTGCTGCATAGGGCTACCTTCATTAAGGTTACTTGCACCATGACCTGTACGATATGCCAGTGAAAGGTTTTCCCCGACTTTGATATGATCTTTAAGGAAGGAGAATTCGGAGTTGAAACGACCTGTATATTTCTCAGCATCGGTATATTTAACAATACCCTGTTGGTTGAAAACACCAATTGCAGCGAAATATTTGGAATTATCAGAACCACCTGAAAGAGAGATGTCGTGGTTTTGAATCGGAGCATTACGTGTTATAACTTTATACCAGTTGGTATTAGCTGCCCATGAAGGAAGGGTTGGTGTAGCATTTGTTGATTTACCATAGAAAGGATGGGTTTCAACTGTTCCGTCATTCTTGTACACAAGCCACTGTAAATTAGCATATTCCTGTGTATTAAGAAGGTTGGTAGGACCTGTGCCTGCTAGCTGGGAACCATAGTACATACTATAGGTAACCTTTGTTCCTTTTTGTCCTTTTTTAGTAGTAACAATAATAACACCGTTTGTTGCTCTCGAACCGTAAATAGAAGCAGAACCTGCATCTTTAAGTACGGAAATAGATTCGATGTCATTAGGGTTAAGTGAGGAGATGTCCTGTGTTGGAACTCCATCAACAACATAAAGAGGATCGTTGTTTTCAAAGGAGCTGAATCCCCTGATCCTTACTTTTGAAGTTTCGCCCGGAACCCCACTACCTACTGCAGTAACACCGGCAACACGTCCCTGAAGGGAGTTGGTTACGTTACCTGTAGGAACAGCGGTCAGTTTAGCAGGTTCAACAGTTGCAATAGATCCGGTAAGGTCTCTTCTTCTCTGAGCCGTATAACCAGTTACCACAACTTCTTGAAGAGCTTTTACATCAGATACAAGCACCAGGTCTACGGTATTTTTTGAACCAACGGATGTTGACTGAGTCACATAGCCGATGGAAGAAAATACCAGGACAGCCGAAGCACCAGGTACCTTGATTGAAAAAGTTCCATTCAGGTCCGTGATCGCTCCGATAGTGGTTCCCTGAACTGTCACGTTCACACCCGGCAGAGGTCCCTCACCTTCAGCGGTGACCTTACCGGTAATAGTTCTTTCCTGGGCAAATAGCATGCCGACGGAAAGTACCATGCCAATCATAATCAGCGCAATGCGCCGCACAATCTTAAAAATTTGCATAGTCAATCGGTTTTTTTAACATGTTAGATTATTAGGGATATTTATCGGCAGGCTCTCACCTGCCATTATTAAATAAATCGTATCAAATTTTATAATAAAAAATTGAATTAACAAGTGTTAAATAAAGAAAATATCATTTATTAACCCATTTTAAGAAAAATATTTTGCAATCATTTGTTATATCTTTGATTGTATGATATTTACGCCATTACAAATTTGTTAATACTTTTTAGAAATTCCAAGCTCAGAATATGTGAATTACTTAAAATATTTTAATAAATGTGTTAAAATGAAAGCTCTCTGACAATTGGAAGCCCTGCTTTAATAAACAGCTCCTGAAAAGCTGATAATCGCCATTTTCAGGTATCTTCAAAATGATTACTTTTAGCTTCTTATTTAAAGGTTCTGACGGCAGCTTATTTGAAAGAATTCGTTTTATGAATTATTAACATATATATTATAGGTATAAACGAAGTTCTTTCCGGATCTGTTTGGTATAAAAGTTCTGTAATCACTGTATCGTGGTGAGAATTAAAAACAATATCGGCATTAATGAGAATATTGATAGTTGAAGATGAACCAAAAGTTGCCTCCTTTATTAAGAAGGGACTCGAGGAAAACCATTATGATGCAGAGATTGCCTATGATGGATTGTCAGGTGAAAAACTTGCAAGACAATATAATTACAGTCTCTTTATACTCGATGTTATAATTCCAGGCATCAGCGGACTTGACCTCTGCCGAAAAATAAAAGAGATTTATCCGGCTGTTCCGGTCCTTATGCTTACGGCTCTGGGTACTACCGACGACAAGATGCTGGGATTCGATGCCGGCGCCGACGACTACCT
>CAIPJU010000395.1 GCA_903865465.1 uncultured Bacteroidota bacterium | reverse complement strand
TTTACCGTTAAACCTGTCTCAGGTTACCTGGCAATGCTGGTTGTAATCATTTCATTTGCGGGGGCAGTTGCAGGATTCGCCTTCGAGGCTATCTGGATCGGAGTCGTACTGACTATCGTATTTATTATTGGTGTTACAGGATTTAAAGTTGTAAATCCTAATTCTTCATGTGTAATGGTTCTTTTCGGTGCATACGAAGGGACTATTAAGGAAAACGGGTTTTTCTGGGTCAATCCGTTTTATATCACCCGAAGGGTATCACTCAGGGCAAGGAACTTTAACAGTGAACCTATTAAGGTCAATGACAAAATCGGAAACCCGATTAAGATAGGGCTTGTTCTTGTATGGAAGGTAGAAGAGACCTATAAATCAGTATTCGAAGTTGATGATTTTCAGCATTTTGTTTTAGTTCAAAGCGATGCTGCTCTTAGGAAGCTTGCCGGCCTGTATCCTTATGATAATTTTGAAGACCATGATGCCATAATCTCGCTTCGTGGCGGTGGCGAAGAGGTTAATCATGAACTGGAACGTGAGATACGCGAGAGGCTCGAGATTGCCGGCATCAATGTTATTGAGGCAAGGATTAACTATATAGCCTATGCGGAGGAGATAGCAAATGCAATGCTGAGACGTCAGCAGGCTGCGGCTGTGGTATCAGCCCGTTTTAAAATCGTTGAAGGTGCAGTATCTATGGTACAGATGGCTCTTGATCAGCTTTCCGTTAAGAAGATTGTCGAATTCGACGATGAGAAAAAGGCTGCCATGGTAAGCAATCTGATGGTAGTTTTATGTGGTGACAAAGACGCTACTCCGGTTGTTAATACAGGTACTTTGCATACTTGATATGAGTGAAAAGAAACCATTTGTTCTTAGGATTGATCCGGAGAAATTAAAATCTCTTGAAAAGTGGGCTGCTGACGAATTCCGAAGCACCAATGGCCAGATTGAATATATTATTGACCAGGCTCTCAGGAAATCGGGCAGGTGGAAAACAAATACTGAGATCATCGAAAACAAAGAAAATGAATAAACCATTTAAATACAGCTGTCCCAAGTGCGGCTCCAGGAGCTTCAAAACGGGACATGTCCGAACATCAGGAGGCTATCTTACAAGCTTTCTGAATATCCAGTACAGGCATTTCACTTCTGTTATCTGCAGCGAGTGCAGTTATACCGAATTATATAATCTGCCTCTTAAAAGGCTGGCTGATATTATTGAGATTAATAAGGAATTCTGAGTTCGGTTTACTGGTTGATAAAGTACACGGAATGGCAGGCTGCAAGGCCTGCCGTTTCTGTTCTCAGACGGCTTCCTCCCAGGTGAACGGATGAAAAACCATTAGCTATTGCGTTTCCGATCTCTTCTTCACTAAAGTCGCCTTCAGGGCCTATCATTATTATTGCCTCTTCATCCCTGTCACAGACATCAGAGACTTTCTTCCTGTCAAAACCTTTATTACAGTGAGCTATCATTTTCCTTCCTTCATAGCTTCTTGTTATGAATTCTTCGAAAAGGGAGGGTGGATTGAGAATAGTGAGAGATGCTTTAAGCGACTGTTTCATGGCAGAGATAATAATATTATTTATCCTTTCAATCTTAATAACTCTCTTTTCACTATTTCTGCATATCAGGGGTGTTATCTGATCAACGCCTATTTCAACACTCTTCTCGATGAACCATTCGAACCTCTCCGGATTTTTCAGTGGCGATATTGCAATATGAAGATTGTAATTTCTTCTTTCGAAATCCCTTACAGAGCCAGTAACTATTATGGTACATCTTTTTGGATCAGGGTCATTTATAACTCCTTCAAAAAGATTTCCTCTTCCGTCGATAAGTTTAACTGCTGTTCCCTTCGACATTCGTAAGACCCTGATACAATGCCGCGATTCATTTTCATCAAGTGAATATAGATTTCCGCTTATTTCAGGTGCATAAAATATCTGCATAAAACTAATTTTGCTCAAATTTATAATTTTGTTTCAGCTGACAGTGCTGTTTGAAAATCTTTAGTTTTGAACGATCCGATACAAGGTTTGGCAGACAATAAGCTTTTTATGATAATATATTGATATACATGAGGATTGGACTGTTATCGGATACACATGGCTGGATTCATCCCCGGCTTTTTGAGCTTTTGGGTGAATGCGATGAAATCTGGCATGCCGGCGACATTGGCAATATTGAAACAGCCGATAGTTTAGCCCGATTCAAACCCTTAAGGGCAGTCTATGGAAATATCGATGGTAATCCTGTAAGGGTATCATACCACGAGAACCTTATATTCAGGGCTCAAGAGGTTCAGGTTTTCATGACACATATTGGTGGCTCGCCTGGAAGATATGACCGGAGGGCAAAAGCACTCTTTTCTGAAAACCGTCCCGAACTGTTCATATGCGGCCATTCCCATATCGCAAAGGTAGTTTATGATAAGAATGAAGGCTTTTTATATGTCAATCCGGGTGCTGCCGGTTACAATGGATTTCACAGGTTCATGACCGCAATAAGGTTCAGTATTACCGGCAGCCGCATACACGACATGGAGCTTATTGAACTGGGTGAACGGGGAAAGGTGATTATTTGACCCCTGAATCCTCTTCACTGTTCTCTCCTGTCATCCTCCTTAAAAACTTCGACAGCCTGTCTTCCGACGAGATCATATAAGTATATGGCATCCTGATTGTAGCCTGAGGATGTTTCCTGTCACTTAGTTTTGTGTTGACAATGAGTGTGTTATATTCATTATCAGACGACTGTGTCATCATCACCCCTCTGAAATAGGAGAAATAGAACCAGATTGATTCACCGGCTTTCAGGTAGATATCAATCATGTCGCCCGACCTTCTCCTTTGTATATCGATGTAGCCCTCCACGTAAATATTAAGAGGCTGCTGACCGACAAAGCCTACGCCAATCTTACCGACCGACCTGAATGACGATGATGCCTCATTCCACACCATATTGACATCATTCAGAAGGAGTTTGAAGTTAAATTCTTTTGGAAGACTTTTTTGAGCTCCGGGGATGTCAATATCTCCCATTAACTGATTGGCAGCATCATTCCCTATCAGCTCCTTAATGCTCCTCGAATAGTTTTCGGAGCTAAGGTTTACAGGATTTAATGAGGGAATCATTCGGATGTCATTGGCCATTATTTTAAGTGCTTCGGAAGAGAAATGAAAATCAAGTCCGAGAATTGCCTCTACATTTACTTTCCCTGAATCGATCGACTGGATTACCTTCCCGGCACTCGATAAAGTCACCAGATCGAAACCAGCCCCAAAGTTTAGCTTGCCCTCGCCGGAAAGCACACAGAAGTTCTTATCGAGGCTGACCTGGTTTACCGGGAGGCTTGGGTCAGCAAGTTTTTCAAGGGATGTGATAACATACCTGCCCTGGATTTTCTGATAACTCAGCCATCCCGAAGATGTTACTACTGCCACATCGGTATAGGATTTCTGCGGTGAGAGGAAGGCAGGATAAATATGAAGTGAATCAGAGTTTATAAATGAACCTGAGAAGACAAGGTTATCATTATTGTCGCGGGGCTTTTCACCTATTGGGATCATTACATTATGCGGATCAATTGAAGATTTGAATTTGATATTGCTGCTTTTCAAACCATCACAATTATGGTTAATTCCTGCTGATCCTGTAAAGGTCAGAAAATCTTCACGGGAGGATATTTTTACATCACCGGTGAACGAAAAGGCGGGATTAAGCATGAACTTCTGTTCGGCGGGAATAAACCCTTTTGCCGTTGTTGTAAGAGTATCTACCGATAATTCCGGGAAGCTTATCTGCTGTATATTCTTACTGTCATCAATGTAATCATAGACTGCACTTCCGGAATATTTTTTGGTTGATTCGATATTTACTTTGGCGGAATGAAGAATGTGCTTGTTATTTAATGCTATAACCGAGTTTTGTAATTCCTGGATCATCGCATTCCTGTTTATAATTATCTTTCCACTCCCGGGCTGGATAAGAGCATCAGCTATCCTGATGTAATTAATATTTTCGGCTTCAATAAATTCCTGGTCAAGATGATAACTTCCTTTCAGTGAGGCAAATGAAATTGTGTCGTGAAGATTGTTCGTAGAGAAGAATGTCGGTTTATCAAGATTTCTGAAATTAACCTTCAGAAGATTCTCCGGGCTCATCATGGCAGCGTCTGATTTTGTCTTCTGTTCCATATTAAGTACCCTGGTTTCAATATTATAATTGAAGTCAGTCATCTTGCATATATACTTTATCTCCGGGAATTTTACCATCGAAGAATCGGTGTTAAGGCGGAAATTTGACATTTTCTTGTCAAAGTTGATTTCTGTCCTTGCATTTTCTGCTATAAATGCGTATCCTTCAGTAGTATGCGATTTAATATTATAATTCGCAGTA
>CAIPJU010000394.1 GCA_903865465.1 uncultured Bacteroidota bacterium | reverse complement strand
CTGATATCAACACCAGTGTTTTTTTCTACGTTTTTACCGACGCTTTCTTTGATTTTTCTGCCGGCGTTTATACCGAAACACTTCCTGGGACGGTTTCATTCTGCCGTCGTTTTATGAATGTTTTTTAACCTGACTGGCATCAAATTGATAATAAGTTTATTCCTTGGATTTAACTGTTACGGTATCCCACGTCCGTACCATCTCAACTTTCTTAAAATCTTCAGAAATCTTGATGTACTTATTGAAAATACTGTCTTTCTTATTGCCGGTGATATCTTTGATGGTCCTTGAGTTCATCCCTAACACAAGGATGTTTGTGATAAAGGTTTTCCTGGCGGTATGGTTGGTAATGAGCGTGTGTTTGGGAGCGGTGAACTCTGTAGCCTTTCCTCCCGAATAATCAACATAAGTAACCATGGCATTGATCTCGGCTTCCTCACAACAGTCTTTTATGTGGGTGTTCAACTTCTGGGAAGAAAGCTTTGGCAGAGGATAATTCTCGAGATGTTCATACCTGCTGAGGACGGTCTTGGCAAACTGGTTTAGTGGAATAACGATCGTTTGCCTGGTTTTAACAACCGTTTTAATAATCTGTCCATCCTTAATGTGTTCTCTTTTCAGGCTGTTTATGTCGGATACTCTCAGACCGGTAAAGCACATGAAGCAATAAAGGTCTCTTGCAACAGCTCTTCCCGAAATAGTGAATTTAAAATTCAACAAATGCATCAGTTCGTCCATGGTCAGGTAGATGACCTCCTTCTCCTTCTCGGTAGCCTTGAAATCTTTATATGTTTGATCTTTGATGTAGCCGCGTTTATAACACCATGTCATGAATGCCTTAAGATTCCGGATGATTTTGGCAAAATAATTATCCTTGAACTTATTGTCCTTGTAAGCATAGGATTGCAGACTGTCAAAAAATTTCAAATTGATGGAATGAAGATCGATTTTTCGACGGGTTTCCGTCTCATATCTCTTTAGAAACCCTTTGAATGTGCCATAACCGGTGATGGTTCTCTGGGCCCTGATCGCTTTGCTGGTTGAAATATATTCATCCAGGAGTTCAAAAAAAGACTTGGGGGAAGTGTCTTGTTTCCCAGATGGGTTGATGATGGAATTTTTCAGGTAGGCTTCGGTGATCGGAATACCATCCGCAAGGGCTTTCCCGATAGCAGTTTCAGCATTTCGCCTGAACAGGCTGATCCGTTCATTGATGATCGTATAGTTATTTTCGGGATCCCCGTCTTTCGGAGGCTTGACCTTTTCATTCGTCTGGCTCCAGTGTTTTTCCCTGACCACAAATCCAATAAAAAATATCGGTCTGATATTCAGGTGAGTAATTCTCATGACGATCGGTTGTTGCCCTTTTTTGTTAATTTTGCCCGACTGAAGGTAAAAATGTACGTTAGCCATATTTCATGAATTGCTACAGAAATGCGAAGTTACGTAAAAAAATAGGGTACCCAAACCGGGTACCCAAAATTAGTTTTAAACAGCGGAAAATGTATTTAAAGACGATTAATTGTGTTTTCTAACAAATTGATATACAGGTTCTATAATGAATTTTGATTAAACAGGATTAAAAAGCAGCTACCCCCGCCCGGGGTACAAATACAGCATCGAAACCCGCAATTGAAGCGGGTTTCGCTTTTTAAAGTACCCCAAGAAGTACGCAAAACATTTTTTGATCCGTAAACTGCTCCAATAAATATTTGTCCAAGACGTGTCCTAAATCAACGTCGTCACTGTTGCGCCCCGAATAAAGAGTACTTCCTTTCAGATAGTCAAACACGGCATCTCCAAAATTTATTTCCTTTAATCCGTTCATAATCAGCTAATAATTAGAAGATAAATCCCGACTGATAATCGAGTATATTTCAAACTTCAGTGCTTCATCAAAGTCTCTTTGGTTGTCAAGAATCGAATAAATGATCTGCCGGAGCAAATCTTTTTCTATCAATCCGACGGCCATGTGGTAACTGATGTTTGCCATCTCGGTAATAAACCTGCCCAAACAAAATAAATACCCATT
>CAIPJU010000393.1 GCA_903865465.1 uncultured Bacteroidota bacterium | reverse complement strand
GCTGCCTCTGATCTTTAAAGAGAAGATTAAGACCAAGGTTGAAACGGTTATTAACAGTTCAGTCAATGCTACTGTGAAGTTTGATAATTATTCCCTTGGATTTTTCAAGGGCTTCCCTGGTCTGACCTTCTCAATGAGCGGTTTTTCAGTCGCAGGTAAGGATAAATTTCAAAACGATACCCTGGCCAGGTTTAAATCTCTCGATCTCACATTTAACCTCATGAGTCTTTTTAGAAAATCGGGCTATGAAATAAAATCGATAACCATCGATCAGGCTTCTGTAAACGCCAGAGTTCTGAAAGATGGGTCTGCAAACTGGGATATCATGAAGGAATCCGGAACTCCTGAAACTGCGTCGAAATCCGCCAGCCCATCTACCATGAAGGTGCTGCTCAAAAAAGTTGTGGTTAGCAAAGGATCTCTGTCATACGTAGATGAAAGTTCATCGGTCAAATCGTACATAAACAAACTGGGGTTTACTCTTAGCGGAGATATGTCGATGAGCCAGACCGACCTGAAACTTGATGCCAGTTCCGGTGAAGTAACTTTCATTATTAACGGTATCAAATATCTCAACCGGGTGTCAGCTGGAGCTAAAATTGACCTGCTCGCAGATCTCGATAAATCGAAATATACTTTCAGGGAAAACTATATAAGGTTGAATGACCTTCTGGCATCTTTTTCAGGGACCATTGCGATGCCGGGCAAAAATATTGAAACAGACCTCGAGTTTAAAACAGGCCAGTCCGATTTCAAATCTCTTATATCACTGATTCCTGCCGTGTATATGAAAGATTACAAGGATATTAAGGCTTCAGGGGAGTTGACTTTGTTTGGAAAGGTAAAGGGAGTCTACAGTGAAGCTGACAGTACACTTCCGAATGTTTCGCTTAGTTTCTCTGTAAATAATGGCCAGGTAAGCTACCCCTCGCTTCCTGAAAAAATAAGTAATATAAATGTTAAAGGGGCTCTTTTTTATGATGGTAGGGTTGCCGATAAGTCTGCGGTCGATGTCGACCTTTTTCACCTTGAGCTGGCCGGAAGCCCTTTCGATATGACTCTGAGTATAAGGACACCCATGAGTGATCCCGATATTAAGGGATCTGTATCGGGTCATATTGATCTTGCCATGCTCTCAAAAACAGTTCCCATGGATAGCATGAACCTGCAGGGAATAATAGATTTGTCGGTTCAGGCGGCAGGGCATATGTCGGCAATCGAAAAGGCCCAGTATGATAAATTCAAGGCCTCGGGCAGGATGAGTGTAAAGAACATGATTGTTGCGATGAAAGGTTATCCGGGTCTTAAGATCGACAACAGCTCAGTCGAGTTTACGCCGGCCTACGCCTCCCTGACCCAGACAAACCTCAGGGTAGGAGCGGGAAGTGATTTTTCAGTTCAGGGCAGGCTGGAGAACTATATTCCATATATGTTCAGCAATAAGACTCTGAAAGGTAAGTTATCTATGCATTCTCATCTTACCGACGTATCCGAAATAATGTCATCAATGTCGTCGGGTCCTGAAACATCGAAGGATACAACTTCCTTATCCCTCATCACGGTACCAAAGAATATCGATTTCGATTTTGATGCTTTGATTGACGAGTTGAGATATGGCAAGATAAAAACTGAAAAACTTAAAGGTCATATATTGGCAAAGGACGGAATTCTGAGTATCAGGGATGCCGGTATGAATATTCTTGGAGGTACCATCAGCATGAATGCCGATTATAATACAGCAGACACGATTAAGCCATCGATGAAGGCAAGCTTCGGGATTCAAAACATAGGTATAAAGGATGCTTTTACCACTTTTAATTCGGTACAGCAGCTCGCTCCTGCCTCGAAAGGTATTGACGGGAAGGTCAACCTCACTCTTAACTATGAGAGTCTCCTGGGGAAGAATATGATGCCTGTTCTGGCTACCATTAATGGCAGCGGTAAGGTGCAGTCGGATGCAGTTACCCTGGTGGAGTCAGCTACCTTCGATAAGATGAAGGAGCTTCTTAAACTGGGTCAGAAATACGGGAATACCTTCCATAATGTCAATATTAACTTTAAGATTAATAATGGAAGAATCTTTGTGAGCCCCTTCGATGTAAAATCGGGCAATCTTAAAATGAATATAAGCGGTGACCAGGGGATTGATCAGACCATAAATTATATTGTTAAGACTGAAATCCCAAGGTCGGAACTTGGGGGTTCAGTGAATTCATTTATAGATAACCTCTCAGCCCAGGCATCATCATTTGGGATTAACTTCAAGCCTGCTGAGGTACTTAAGGTTAATGTGTCAGTTACCGGTACCTTTACAAAACCTGTTGTTGCACCCTTCTTCGGGAATAAGCCCGATGCGAGTGAAACAGGGGAGAAGTCAGGGGTAAAGGAGACGGTTAAGCAGCTTGCTGCAGAAGGTGCCGAGATCGGAAGGCACACGTCTGAACTCCAGTCACTC
>CAIPJU010000392.1 GCA_903865465.1 uncultured Bacteroidota bacterium | reverse complement strand
GATGCATATACATTATTTTCGGGAACCAGGTTCCATTCTTCTGCCCTGGAGAATCTTAGGTTAAGGAAATATTCCGCCCCTGCTACAGGCTCAATTTTTTTGAAAGGAAGCAATATATTCATCTCAGCTTTCGGTGGAAGATTAAATGATGGCAACTTCCCCGACTGGACAATTTTACCATCAGAAACAATCTCCCAATCCATTAATAACTCAGAGAGATTTAAAAAGTCATATTTATTTTTGATTTTGATCATTCCGGTCTTAAGATCAACAGGAGTGAAGCCAACATATTGGTAGACCTTCTTAACCTCAGTCAACCCAGGTTTGCCTGTTCTGTCAGGCCAGGTAAGACCATTTATGCAGAAGTTTCCGTCACTTGGAATGCCTTCCGGTCCGTAGTCGCCGCCATATGCCCAGTACTTTTCGCCCGATTCTGTTTTCTTAAGCATTCCCTGATCGACCCAGTCCCAGATTAATCCGCCCTGAAGCTTGGGATATTTCTCAATCATGTCCCAGTAATCCTGGAAATTACCTGTTGAGTTGCCCATTGCATGTGCATACTCGCACATTATCATCGGCCGGTCATTCTTTGGATTTTTTGCGTAGGCTTCTATATAATCTATTGTAGCGTACATATCGCACCATATGTCCGTATGCCTTTCAGGTGCATTTGTCTCTTTTTCTGCACGCTCATACTGAACCGGTCTCGAAGCATCCCTTCCTTTAATCCATTTGTAGCCATTGAGGAAGTTATGCCCGTCGCCTGCTTCATTACCCATCGACCAGATAATAACAGATGGGTGATTCTTGTCTCTCTCCACCATTCGCTGCATCCTGTCGAGATGCGCCCCATACCATTCAGGTTTGTCGGCAAGAGTTACATCCTTATCATATCCCATTCCATGTGACTCAACATCTGCCTCATCGATAAGATACAAGCCATATTTGTCGCACATTTCGTACCAAAACTCCTGTTGTGGATAATGCGAAGTTCTCACAGCGTTAATGTTGTTGCTTTTCATCACCTTGATATCCTTCAGCACTGTAGCTTCGCTGATGACGTGTCCGTTAATATCGTCGTGCTCATGCATATTGGTACCCTTGATCCGGATAGCAACGCCATTTACAAGAAGCTGGCTGTTTTTAATCTCAACTTTTCGGAATCCTATCCTGCTGCTTACACTCTCAATGACATCACCGTTTTTATTTTTAAGATCTATAACAAGTGAATAAAGGTTAGGTGTCTCAGCGGTCCATTGTCTGATTCCCGGGAAGTTGTTGCTGAACTTAACCTCAGCCTTGTTCTCTTTCAGATTAAGATCTTCGGACTTTCTGAAGAGTTCCTTCTCTCCATCAAAAAGGGCAGCTTCAACTTTTAATCCTCCTGCAAGGTCGCCTGCCTTCGAAATTTCGACATCGAGATTCAGTAGTCCATCCTTATAATTGTTCTCAAGGTCGCCTTTGGCAAAGAAGTCCCTGATGAAAGTCTTTGGCCTGGCATGAAGAAAAACAGTTCTCTGAATTCCACTCAGGCGAAAGAAATCCTGATCTTCAAGATAACTGCCATCACTCCAGCGATAAACCTCAACTGCTACCCTGTTTTCTCCCTTTTTCAGATATTTAGTAACATCAAATTCTGCTGGTGTCTTGCTGTCCTCACTGTAGCCCACGAGCTGTTCGTTAATCCAGACATAAAATGCTGAGCTGACGGCACCAAAATGGAGGAAGATTTCCTTTCCGTTCCATTCTGCAGGAATAGAAAATGTTCGTGTATATGAACCTACAGGGTTCCAGCTATGAGGGATCTCCGGAGGGGCAACTTTAGAGGAAGGAGTGCCAGCTGAAGTAGGAGCCTTCAATCTCCCTGCCAAAGCCTTATCGCCTTTCTCATTGTCTCTGAACTCATGGATCCCGAATATTTCCCTGTATGCAATAAATGGGTATCGTATATTTGTATATACCGGAATATCGTAACCCCTCATCTGCCAGTTGGATGGAACATCAATGTCTTTCCAGTCGCGTGTGTCATAATCAGATTTAAAGAACCAGAATGGACGCTTGTCAGGAGTTTCGGCATAGTTAAACTTCCAGGTACCGTCAAGTGAAATATAGTTCGGGGACGCCGACTTTACACCTTTCAAAGCACTTTTTTCATCAGGAAAACTGATCATTGTAGCATGAGGGTCCTCCCTGTTTATTTTGAAAACAAGAGGATTTTCCCAGACACGGGGTTCCTTCTCCTTAAACGGAACTCCTTCATATTTACTTAGCTTTTTGCATGCTGAAAATGATATTGCCAGCATAATCAGGTAAAAGACAGTTCTCTTCATGATGAT
This sequence comes from uncultured Bacteroidota bacterium, assembly GCA_903865465.1. GTDB lineage: Bacteria > Bacteroidota > Bacteroidia > Bacteroidales > VadinHA17 > LD21. Next base: position 127 of record CAIPJU010000392.1, on the reverse strand, counting down.
TCTTAAGATTTTTTATTTTAGCTAAAGGTAAAAAAAATTGATCTCCTGTCAATCCTAAAAAAACTTTTTAAAAGACAAAAGATGAGTAAACTCCGAAAAGGTTTTAAAAGTAATTGCAAGTGCTATT
>CAIPJU010000391.1 GCA_903865465.1 uncultured Bacteroidota bacterium | reverse complement strand
TGAACCAGATCCAAAATATGTTTTTTTGCCAAATGAAGATGAGCGAATTAGTTTTATTGAAGCTGAATCTATTTTAAAAGTAATCCCATTTGTCCCTGATATTGTAATATCAGGAATGACAGATGGTTTTCTTAACACATCAACACTTTTTGATTTATATACTTTATCCGGAGCAAAAGTATATCAGGTAATGGTTGATATGAGTTTACTTACGGGAGGATGTCATGTTTCATGGGATTGTGAGGGATTTAAAGCAGATTGCACTGACTGTCCTGCTATTGCAAATATAAAGTTTGTTGATTTTGCGGCAAAGAATTTTGCTATAAAACATTCTAATATTCAAAATGGCAATTATAAATTAATGGTAATTCCCGGATGGACGTTGAATCAGGCCAACTTGTCTGCACTATACAAGAACCGTATTATACTAAATTCTTGCAATATTGTTGATATAAACATCTTTACTAATACGAATAGAAATATTGCGAAACAGTTATTTGGAATTTCTGAATGTCAAAAAGTCATCTTTGCAGGATCTAATAATTCTAAAGATATAAGAAAGGGAAGAGCATATCTTGTAGATGCCCTGTCAATAATGTGGAACAAATTAGAGCCTGTACAAAAAGAAAAAATTTGTGTTATGCTGGCTGGTAACCACAATACTCAGGATGAATTGACTTTGAAAATCAAATTTGATCTTAAATTAATAGATTTCATATCAGATGATCGGTTATTGTCATTAGCCTATCAGGCTTCTGATGTATATGTCTGTTCCTCTCTGGAAGATGGTGGTCCAATGATGGTTGCTGAGGCGTTAGCTTGCGGAACTCCGGTTGTCGGATTTGAAACAGGATCACTTTATGATAGTTCATTAGTTCTTAACGGAATACATGGTTACAGAGTAAAAATGAAGGATACTAATGAATTATCACTTACATTGTTAAATGTAATCCAATTAAATGAGGTTGATTTTAAAACAATGTCGCTAAATGCAAGAAATCAGGCGGTTCAATATTCTTCTGAAAAAGCCTTCTTAAATTCTGTTGAGAAAACTTTCATAAATTGAAGCAGAGATCAATAATCTAAAAATTCAAGATTGAATAGAGTATATCTGATACTCCAAATTTCTAAAGGAAATAAATTGAAAATTATTGACGCTTATTGGGAAAAAAGAAACCTGGGATGTTCTTCTATTGAGATTACAGTTGATAAAACTGATACCCTGGATGATTTAAAAGAAGCTCTGTCAACTTTGAAGGAGCCTGAATATGTGGTTTTTAAAGTGCCATCAGGTGGTGTTGAATTTCTGGAGTATCTTACAGATAATGGATTTTATTTTATGGAAACAGTCTCCGAAATTCATCTTGATATCAATAGTTTTAATATTCCATCCAAATTCGTTCGGTTTAATGAAACTTTAAAATATAAAACATTAACCCTAGATAGTTTAGACGCATTGGGTTGTGAAATAAAGAAAGGAATATTTAACACAGACAGAATTTCTTTGGATGCTCGCTTTGGAATTGGAATAGCTGCTAATCGATATTTTAATTGGATAGAAGATGAAATGTCAAGAGGTAATAACATATATGAAATACTTTATAAGCAGGAAGGTATCGGTTTCTTTGGGATCAAACAAATTACCGATGATACTTTTGATAATTTTTTAGCAGCAATGTTCACGGGCAAACCTTACTTTGGATTTGGGTTCTCTACAATTACAAAATCGATAGAAGAAATAATAGCGCGTAAAGGGAAGTACTTAGTTACGCATGTTTCTTCAAATAACATGCCTGTAATCAGACTATACTCTCAGTTAGGATTTACAATTAATAGCATGACTTATATTATGATTAAACATTTCAGTTGATTATGT
>CAIPJU010000390.1 GCA_903865465.1 uncultured Bacteroidota bacterium | reverse complement strand
CCGCACAGGCAAAGGTTTAGAGTACAGTTTCAGAGACAACGTCAATATTGCACCTTACCTCTTTATGTGTGTGATTACTTCTCTCTTCTTCGGACTCATGGTAAGTTCTGAGGAAATTGTAAAGGACAGGAAGATATTAAGAAGGGAGTCATTCCTGAATCTGAGCTGGTTCAGTTATCTTAATTCCAAGGTCATGATCATGTTTATGCTTTCGGCAATACAGTCATTGTTGTTTGTGCTTATTGGTAATATGATACTTGAGATTAAAGGAATGACTTTTGCTTATTGGCTGGTTCTTTTTACGACCTCATGTTTTGCTAATATAGTCGGACTCAATATTTCATCAGCCTTTAATTCTGTTATTACTATTTACATCCTTATTCCTTTTATAATTATCCCTCAGCTTTTATTCAGCGGAGTTCTTGTAAATTATGATAAACTTAACCTTGCAGGTTCTGCTTCGCACGAATATGTTCCTCTTATCGGCGACCTGATGGAAGCAAGGTGGTCATTCGAGGCTCTTGCTGTTGAACAGTTTAAGAATAACAGGTATGAGAAACCTCTCTTTAGGTATAATATGGATTTAAGCCAGAAGAGTTATTACAGAGACTTCTTTATTGAAAAACTGCAGAAGGATTTGATGTTTTGTGAGAGGTACCTTGATAGTAGTGATTACAAGAATTTGGTTGATAGTAAATTAGCCAGAATGGGGCCTTATGTGGATATGCTTTCCGGTCTGGCCGGCACAAAACCAGGGTCATGGATAAGCTCTCTTAACAGGGAAGGCTTATCAGCTGAAACAAAAAAGGCGGCCACAACCTATCTCGATTCACTCGAAAAAAGCTTCATTAAACTGGCAAAGAAGGCTGACCAAAGAAAAAATGAGGCTAATGACTCCCTCGAAAAGGCTATAGGAAAGGCAGGTGTTATGAAACTTAGGGATCAATATTGGAACGAGAAGCTTGTTTCACTCGTACTTAATCTGGAGAACCAATACAAAACCTATGATGACGGCGAGAAGATAATTCAGAAATTCAATCCTGCTTACATGAAGGCAACTTCAAAATTGGGGCGTTCTCATTTTTATGCACCGGTAAAGCTAATAGGCAATTTGGAGATAGATACTTTCCGTTTTAACATATCAGTAATATGGATTATATCAATTCTTTTATATGTTGCGCTTTATTTTAATCTATTGCATAAGCTAATTTCCTTTTTTGGGACTATTAGATTTGCCAGCCCGGAAAAATGATAGCAGGCCGGGAAGGGGTTATAATGGACTCCTGTTGTTATCAATTTGAAAAAGAGAAAGATGCTTCTTAAAACAAACTCTGTCAATGGATGGAAGGCTTCATTGGTTCTGCTGTTGGGACTGGGCTTAACAATCGCTTCCACCTTTTATACAAAATTCGTTTTTGAAAAAGAGGCAAAAAAGGAATTTCAGGCAGTATGCAATGATATTCAGATAAAAATCTATTCCAGGTTAAATGCTAATGCTCAGCTTTTAAGTTGTGGTTCAGCATTTTTCGCTGCTTCTGACACTGTTACCCGAAGCAGCTGGAAGAGATTCTCCGAACAGTCGCAGATAAGCAAGAATCTTCCCGGG
>CAIPJU010000389.1 GCA_903865465.1 uncultured Bacteroidota bacterium | reverse complement strand
CTCCCAGATATAAAAATAGGTACTCATGGTGACATTTCCCTTATCGGCGCAGGTATCATGCACAGTATAATTCAGTATTTCCCTGGTCATAAACTTCTTCCATTTGACCTTTCTGTATTTGCAGGATACACAAAGCTTCAGCTTAACGTTCCTGTAAGCATGCAGCCTGATAATTATAATAACTTTTCAACATATACCGCCAGCAGCTTTACAGACCAGAAAATTTCCACAACCGTTCAGGCATTCAACGCAAATATTATTGGATCAGTAAAGCTTGCCATCTTTACATTTTACGGAGGCGTTGGTTATATTAAGACAAACACCAAGGTCGATTTCAAGGGTAAATATCCCTTCCCGGGTGTTAATTCTTCAACCGCTCAGGTTGAATATACCGACAGTAATGTGAAAACAGTAGGATCGATGGATCTCAAGGGATTTTCAGGTATGAGGGCAAATATTGGCTTTACAATCAAGCTTGCAGTGGTTACCTTAAACGCTGATGTTTCAAGAGCACAATATAATACCGCAACAGTCGGTCTTGGATTTTCCTTCAGGTAGTGTTCAGTAAGGATATTAAGGGAGCCCGGTGATCAACTTCACCGGGTTTTTCATTTCTCAATATAAATTTGAGTTATCTTTACAATACTTTCCTTCTGAATAATTACAGGAGTCAATGAAAAATGAAACATCTGAAATTTTAAGCTCATACAGGGCCCTTCTTCAGGCTTCAAAAAATAATATTGCTGCTGCCGACAGGAAAAAGATAAGAAAGGCAGTTGATCTGGCTGTTAAAGCCTGCAAAGAGAGGGAAATACTGACAGGTGAGCCGGAAATTGTGCATGTTCTTTCGGTTGCAAGGATTATTGCAGGCGAAATGGGCCTGGGCCTGACTTCAATAGTCACTGCCATTCTTCATGATTCCTATAACCACCTCGAACTCTCAGATAAAGATCTGGAACTGGAGTTCGGAACAAAAGTTGTTGAGATACTACAGGGCTTTTCGAGGATTACAGGAATTGATTCCATGCAATCGTCGTTTCAGGCGGAGAATTTCCGTAAACTTCTTCTAAGCCTTGCCGACGACGTCAGAGTCATTCTGATTAAGCTTGTCGAACGTCTCGAGTATATGCGAAATCTTCACAATGCTCCCGAGAAGGACAGGATTCCGATTGCTTCTGAAACCTATTTTCTTTATGCCCCGCTTGCTCACCGGCTTGGTTATTATAATATTAAGTCGGAGATGGAAGACCTGTCGATCAAGTATCTCGAACCGGAACAGTACAATTACCTCGAAGAACGTCTCAGACAAACTACCGCCTCGCGAAATAAACTGATACGTGATTTTTCAGCTCCGCTGAAAGAAAAGCTTGAAAAGGACGGCTTTAAGTTTACTATTAAAGGCCGCACAAAATCAATTCACTCTATTATGCTGAAAATGAAACAGCAGGGTGTTGATTTTGAAGAAGTTTACGACCTCTTTGCCGTGAGGATTATCCTCGACAGTGAGGTATCAAATGAGAAGGCAGACTGCTGGCGTACATATTCCATTGTTACGGATCTTTATCAGCCTAATCCAAGCAGGATGCGCGACTGGATTTCAATTCCAAAGTCGAATGGTTACGAGTCGCTTCATACAACAGTTGTTGGCCCCAGGGGAAAATGGGTAGAGGTACAGATAAGGTCGGTAAGAATGGATGAAATTGCCGAGAAAGGCCTCGCTGCTCACTTTAAGTATAAGGGAATTAAGGGAGAAGGAGGGCTGGATACCTGGCTTTCCAAAATGCGTGAGATACTTGAATCATCCGAGAAGGACGACAATGCTTTTATAGATCAGGTTAAATCGGGTCTCTATGCCGAAGAGATATTTATTTTTACCCCAAAAGGCGATCTGCGGCAACTTCCGGCCGGGTCGACAGTTCTCGATTTTGCCTTTGACATTCACACTGAAGTAGGCTCTTCGTGCGTTGGAGGAAAGGTGAATGGCAAAAATGTGACAATCAGGCAAATTCTTAAAAACGGTGACCATGTCTCAATTCTCAGGGCCAAAAACCAGAAACCAAAACAGGACTGGCTCTCCTTTGTCATTACAACCAAAGCAAGGACAAAGATTAAACAGGCTCTCAATGAGGAGAAGTTAAAGACTGCTTCGGAAGGTAAAGAGATCCTGATGCGAAGGCTTAAAAACTGGAAAATTGTATACGGTGACACTGTTATTCAGAAACTTCTTAATCATTACAATTTTAAAACAGCCCAGGATCTCTACTATTCAATTGCAGAGGAGAAGATAGAATTGCTTCAGATTAAGGAGTTGCTTCTTAAGGACGTAACAGCTGAGGAACCAGCGGCTGTTCCTCTTCTGCCCGAAAAGGAAATAAGGGAGGTTGATGAGTCGCAATATTCCGATTTCCTGATAATTGAAGATAAAATTGAGGGTCTCGACTATAAACTGTCAAAGTGCTGTAATCCTGTTTTTGGCGACAGTGTATTTGGATTTGTGACGATCTTTGAAGGGATTAAGATTCACAGGACTCAATGTCCGAATGCGCAGAATATGATGGCTCGCTATCCTTACCGCGTTGTCACAGCCAAATGGACCAACTCCAAAAATAGCCCCTCGTTTATTGCTGCCATAAGGATTACAGGAATCGAAGATATAGGTATTGTCAACAAGATAGCCGACATTATAGCAAATTATAAGACTACCATCCGCAGCTTCAACTATGCAATGGATGATGGTATTTTTGAAGGAACCCTCAATATAATGGTGGTTAATCAGAATGTCCTATACGGAATAATACGTAATATTCAGGGGATAAAAGGAGTTCTGAAAGCTAACCGTCTCGACAATTACTGATTTAGTATCTGCGGTCAGGTTTTATCGGCAGCTTGGCCATCTTCTCCACTTCAAGTGAAGGGAATCCGAACTCTTCCACTATTTTTCCAAGAAGCAGGTAAGTACCGCTGCCTTTGAATGGCCAGTTTTTAAGAGATGATGCGAAATGGGTTGTGTCAAAAAAATCTCCTTTGTGATCGATGAAACAGCCGAAATTCATCCAGTCATTCTTTATTGTCTTTATATATTTAACGGTGACCAGGTGTCCGACCATTTTTACTATTTTTCCTGTATGGGAGATCATATCGCGTGACTGTATTTCACCGCGGAATGATGTTTCGAGCATATCGAACCAGCTCACTGTAAGAGGAAAACCAAATAGTTCAATCTCATCATATATATCGTCAGTTTCACTATGTACCAGATCGGGAAGGGTAAAGTTGGTTACAGGCGGAGAAAACAGCCGCGGAGTGGTTTCATGATCATTCCTGTTGACAATCATATGGGCTTCCCAGAGTAAAACCGACTTCTTTTTGCCTGTAAACCTGAATGCGCCGGCCCTTATCAGAAGAATGAGCTGTTCGAGTCCGGGTGATACCCTGACAATGAAGTCCCCCAGGTCGCTGAAAGGTCCTCCGGTCCGGCGAATCTCTTCAATCGAGCTGGCGAGCCTGTATTCGAGGCTCATGATATGGATGAAGCCGATATAAATGTCTGTTCCGTAGATCGTTGTCTTGTAGTCGCTCATATTGACACATGGCAGCTGGATTGTAGCGCCCGATCGTCGTGCTTCATGGACATAAACCCAGGTCCTGTAAAAGCCCCCGAAGTTATTTATCACCGCAACCATGAACTCAATGGGGTAATGCGCTTTTAGATAGAGGCTCTGAAAACTCTCCACGGCATAGGAAGCAGAGTGGGCCTTTGAAAAAGAATAGCCGGCAAAAGACTCTATTTGTCGCCACACCTCCTTTGTCACCTCTTCGCTGTAGCCTTTCTCGCGGCAGTTTGTGAAGAACTTATCAACGATCCTCTGCATCTCCTGCTTCGATCGGTACTTGCCGCTCATTGCCCGTCGCAGTGTGTCGGCATCAGAGAGGTCGAGCCCTGCAAAATGATGGCATACTTTAAGGACATCTTCCTGATAAACCATAACACCGAATGTCTCTTCAAGCTGCTCCTTCATTACAGGGTGTATATATTCAAACTTGCCGGGATTGTGAAACCTGTAAATATATTCACGCATCATTCCCGAACGGGCAACGCCGGGGCGTATGACCGAGCTTGCTGCAACAAGCGTTGTGTAGTTATCACAGCTCAGCTTCTTCAGAAGCCCCCGCATGGCAGGGCTCTCAATATAGAAACACCCTTTTGTCTCGCCGGTACTGAGATACTCTTTTATTTTGTTGTCTTTCTTGAACTTCTGAATGGCATGAACATCAACATCTATCCCCCTGTTGCGGAGGATTATCTCGGCACTCTCGCGTATATGTCCGATGCCGCGCTGGCTTAGAATATCAAGTTTCTCAAAGCCAATCTCTTCTGCGGTGTACATGTCCCATTGTGTTGTAGGAAATCCTTTTGGAGGCATATCAAGAGCAGTATAACAGGTGAGGGGCTCTTCGGAAATAAGGATTCCCCCGGCATGAATGCTTCTCATATTGGGAAAGTCGGCAATCCGGAGACCTGTGGAAAAAATCGTTTCTGTAATCCAGTTCCTGCTTTCAGAAGCTGACGGGTTATCAATGAGCGCGTCGATCTCTTCCTTTGGTAAACCGTGCACCTTTCCCAGCTCCCTCACTATCGACTTTCCGCGGAAGGTGTTTATTGTTCCAAGCAGTGCCGTATGTCCGTAGCCGTAACGTTTAAATATGTAATCGGTAACATCATCCCGCTCTTTCCATGAATAATCGATGTCGAAGTCGGGAGGCGAGCTTCGTTTGGGATTGATAAACCTCTCGAAGTAAAGGTTCAGGTCGATTGGATCAACATTAGTGATTTTCAGGCAGTAAGCAACAATTGAGTTGGCCCCGCTTCCTCGTCCTACATGATAAAAGCCGCGCGACATTGAGTATCTTACAATGTCCCATGTTATGAGGAAATAGGCCGAAAATCCCAGCCGGTCAATTATCTCAAGCTCATGACTGATACGTTTTTTAGCTTCACTGTTGTTTTTACCATACCTGTAAAGCATCCCATCCCAGGCAAGTTTTTCGAGAAGAAGTTTGTCATCGTACCTGCTTGCAGAAAATATCTTTTTGTTCTTCATCCCTTTAAGGTCGAAATCCAGAGTGCAGCTTTCAAGAAGCTTATCACTGTTTGCCATTAACCATGGATATTCTGATTGGATCTTTCTGTTGAAGGAAGCCGTTTTAAAGAATTCGTCTTCTCCGGCGCATTGCCCTGGATCAAGATGACTAAGCAGTATGTTGTTGTCGACGGCGCGCAGACTCTTGTGAACGGCTATGTCGGCAGCCAAAGCAAATGTTACCGGCTGAAGCAGTACCATCGATTCTCTTTTGAATGATGAAGCCATCGTAAGCAGCCTGTTCAGTTCGGAAGGCTTTATTCCGATCCGTTCATTCTCATTCAGGCGGCGTTCAGGTAATCTTTTGAGTGGATAGATTACGTATGATTCGGAAAATGGAGGCGGGGGAAAGGGCAGCGCTGTTTTGTTGAAATTATGGAATGAAAGGAATTCATTTAGTTCCCTTACTCCTCTGTTATTGCGGGCGATTCCGATATAGAGAAGTTCGTTTCCCTTCCTGAATTCGATGCCTGCTACCGCACGTATGTTGTTTTTAATACATTCGCCTGCAAATTCCGGAATCGCCGTAGAGTTGTTTATATCTGTGAGTACTATGGTACCGGCTTCAGCCGCAACAGCTTCCTGTATAAGTTGTTCTACGGACATCATTCCATAGCGCAGGCTGTAATATGAGTGACAGTTGAGATACATTATCCTAGCCTCTCCATCCGCTTCTTAATCTCTCTTCCATCATATTTTGCTCTTTAAGAGCATTTTCAAGCTGTTTTATGGCCTTTTCCTCTCTCTCCTGTATTGTGAGTACCCCCGAGGCTCTCCTGACCGCATTTCGTCCGAAACGCTTCCTTATGTTGTCCATTGACAGGTAGAGGTTTACCTTTTCAGGTGTGTCGTCGAAGAGGTCCAGCTGTTGGACTCCTCTTACCATATAACTGAATCGTACGCCAATCAGCCTTATCAGCATGCGCCTCTGGTATAGCCTGGCAAAGAGTTCCTTGGCAACAGTTGCCAGAACATGGTCGAAAGAAGTATAGGGGATCCGTTTCTGAAGTGTATGTGTATCGAAATTGGAATACCTTATTTTGACAGTTACACATGAAGTCAGCTTCTCCTGGCTTCGGAGCTCGAATGCTATTTTTTCGACCATGCCTGTGATAAGCTGGTTGAGCCGTAGCAGATCGGTGGTGTCCTTTTCAAATGTATGTTCGGTGCTTATTGATTTCCGTTCGGAGTAGCTGAAAACAGGAGTGGAATCAATGCCATTGGCCTTCTTCCATATCTCTATTCCGTTTTTGCCCATGAGTTTCCCGAGCATCTCCGAAGGGATATTCCGGAGGGTATAGATTGTTGCGATGCCCATAGAACGGAGCACATGATATGTCTTCTGGCCTATCATGGGGATCTTGTTTATCGACAGCGGGTCGAGGAATGAGATAACGCCCTCTTTATGAACCTCTATCTCTCCGTTTGGCTTGGCCTCGCCGGTTGCAATCTTCGATACGGTTTTGTTCACCGAAAGTCCGATCGATATGGGCAGTCCTGTCTCTTTTATTATTGACTGCCTCAGTTCATGCGACCATTTTGAGCATCCGTAGAAACGGTCCATGCCTGTGAGGTCGATATAATGCTCATCGACCGATGCTTTTTCATAAAGTGGGGCCTTCGAGGCAATTATTTCAGTCACTATGTTCGAATAGTTACTGTAGAGTTCCATGTCGCCTCTTATTACAACGGCATCGGGACACATGTTCCGGGCCATTTTCATGGGCATGGCCGAGCTTACACCAAACCGCCGGGCCTCATAGCTGCAGCTCGATACCACACCACGATCCGACATTCCGCCTATTATCACCGGTATCCCGTTCAACCGGCTGTTCTTGAGCCTCTCCACCGATACAAAAAACGTGTCGAGGTCGAGGTGAAGTACTGATCTTTCTATGTTACCGGATAAAAGCATTATTTTAAGTTTTAGATGATTTTCGAGTATCCTGCCTTCAACTTTACCTGACAGGAGAGTGACCCTACTTTTTCTTATATAATAATGTCATATTATTTGGATATTCAATTTATATACTTTACTTTTGATTAGAATTTAATCAATTGTATGACTACAATATAATCAATTTTTCATTATGTACTTTGCTTCGAACATAAAATTTTTAAGGAAGAGGAGGGGCAGGACACAGGATGATGTTGCTTTTGCCCTTAACCTGAAACGTTCAACCCTGAGTGGTTATGAGAACGGTGTGGCCCAGCCCGGAATCGAGATACTTATCTCATTCTCGGGGTATTTCAATATTTCAATCGACACTATCCTCAAAACAGATATTACCAAACTATCTGAAAGCCAGCTTGGTGAACTGGAGAGGGGATATGATGCCTACGTGAAGGGAAGTAATCTGAGAGTGCTTACCACAACAGTAAACAGCCAGAACCGCGAGAACATTGAACTGGTTCCCGAAAAAGCCAAAGCCGGTTATGCTACCGGTTATGCCGATCCTGAATATATAGGGGAACTCCCTGTGTTTACACTGCCTTTTTTGTCCGATAAAAAGAAGTACCGTACCTTCCAGCTAAAGGGCGATTCAATGCTTCCGATACCTGATGGTTCATGGGTGACAGGAGAGTTTCTCCAGGATTGGACAGAAATAACCAGCGGCAAGGCCTATATAGTTTTTACCATTGATGACGGAATCGTCTTTAAAGTTGTTGAAAACAGCCTTGCCACCGATGGAAAACTTGTGCTCTATTCTCTCAACCCTATTTATGAACCCTACGAGGTGCATATAAGTGAGGTGAAGGAAATATGGAAATTTGTTAATTATATAAGCAGCGAATTACCTGATCCTGTCATGCCTGAAAAGCAACTCTTCCAGGCAGTTGCTGGCATGAAGCACGACCTCGAACGGATAAAGGCCAAGCTGGGAAGCGATATTTCGGATATTGATGAGGAGAAGTAGTCGGAAGTCGGGAGTCGGAAGTCGGAAGAAGTAGGTAGTAAGAAGTAGGTAGTAGGTAGTAAGAAGGTTTTAGCTGATATTTAGCCATTTTCCTCCTTCAAACCTGATTGGAAGGGTATCTATGCCATCAAGATCTTCAAGGCGGAACATGAGATGAGGTAATCCTTGTAAGTGGCTCAATTTCTTTTGTTTATTAACCGTTTCAGAGGTCATTATTATAAACAGTCCTGGTTCAATGAAGTTTCTGAGTGCCGGCGATTCGCACAATATTGGTGCTCCATCCGGAACCAGTTTCATTATTTCAAGAAATACCTGTTCAAGCTCATTATCCCAAACCTTGGCGAAAAATACCTTTTCAGCACCTGCATCAAGCATTCTTGATGTATCTTTCACGGCACCTCTGTTCGTCTCTTCATAAACTGAATAACCCTTGTCTTCATTAATCAGTATAAGTCCCGGCGTTGTTTCATGAAAATGAGGCGTTATCTTGATGCCAACGATACCCGATTCACTTACCTGCCTTACTATTTTACAT
>CAIPJU010000388.1 GCA_903865465.1 uncultured Bacteroidota bacterium | reverse complement strand
CATAATTAATAGGTTAATCATTGCCGCAATTCCCATCTACCCCGGAGGGGTTGCATAATTGATAGGTCAATCATTACCACATTTCCCATCTACCCCGGAGGGGTTGCATAATTAATAGGTTAATATATGCCGAATTCTTTCTCTACCCCGGAGGGGTTGCATAATTAATAGGTTAATCAATATCCAATTTAAAATTCACGCGTTAGAATTTTTTAATTAATTTGCATCAGAATTCAAACCCAAAAAAGAGATATTATGAAAAGACAGATTTTATTATCATGCATGACCTTATTACTGGCAGCATTCCCCATGTTTGGCCAGAAAGCAAATACCCTTACACCGAAGGAACAGAAAGATGGCTGGGTACTCATGTTCAATGGCAAGGATTTTGCCGGATGGAGGCAGTGCGGCGCAACAGCGATGCCCAAGAACTGGATCATTGAAGATAACACAATGAAAGTCTTCACCGGTGAAGGCAAACAACCAGGTCAGGGTTCAGACGGGGATATCGTTTACGGAGATAAGAAATTTAAGAACTTTGAATTATCGGTCGACTGGAAAGCCGGGAATATGGCTAATTCAGGGATTTTCTTCGATGTTCGCGAAGTACCCGGAAAACCTATTTATTATGCTGCCCCCGAAGTACAGATTCTCGATAATGTCAATGCAACCGATAATAAGATCCCGAGTCACCTTGCAGGTTCACTATACGACATGATAGCTGCCGACCCAAAGACAGTCCATCCTGCCGGCGAATGGAACACCTGTGTTATTAAAGTTGAAAACGGAAAGGTAACTCATTTCATGAACGGTGTGAAAGTTGTTGAATATACAATGTGGACCCCTGAATGGGACAAAATGGTTGCTAACAGCAAATTCAAAACATTCCCCGGCTTTACCGAAGGCATTTCAAAAGAAGGACTCATCGGACTTCAGGACCATGGCTATACCGTCTGGTTCAGGAATATCAAAATAAGGGAGATTAAATAAACTTCTTTCAGTTTTTACAAAAGGAGGCTGCTTTATTACGAAGCAGCCTTTCTTTTTGAAATAGGTAAGATGTATGCAGAAGGATGGTGTCAGTTTTTAAGGATTTAGGGTTTACATTGTTTCGGGTTTACGGGTCACCATAAGATTCGCTCAGTGGAACTCAGTGATCCCTCTGTGTCCTCTGTGTAAGTTCTTAATATTTTTTACTTTAACTCTCTTATTTGGAATGATTTTTGTTGTTATTTTATTAACAATCAACATGGAACGTCATGAAAATAATCAAAGTTTGTCTCTTACTGGTTTTATGCATAAGTTTATCATGCAAGAAAGATCCGGATAAAATAAATTTGTGGTTTGGTCCGACTTTTCAGGATAAGACTTACAGAGATTCAGTCTCTTGTATTAAAATTCAATATTCTGATTATTCCGACTTTAGGAACGGGGATGGATTGGAAAATCCCACCCTTTATAAATATAGCATCACTACAGATTTAGTAACTGATGATTACGGAGCTGAATACATTAAATATTTTGGTCATCTGAGTCTGGATATTGGGCATACATATGTCCTGAAAAAATTCGATCTCGTTGATAAAAAAGGAAATATATTATACTTTCTCCCATGGAAGTCAGATACCATTCAGACTGATGGAGAAATTCCACGATTGCCATTTATTTTTAAGGCCACGGGCAGAATATCATTTGGTGTAGTTAGGTATCCTGGTAAATAATTTATTAAGAAAGGCCAAGCCGGAAAAGAATTCGAGATTTAACCTAAAATGACAAGAAAGTACTGTTGCAGGAGAAAATAAAAATGCGCATTCGGTCATATAATGACTGTTTGCGCATTTTATTCTGTGGGTTGTACTGGAGTCGAACCAGTGACCCCTACCCTGTCAAGGTAATGCTCTAAACCAACTGAGCTAACAACCCTTCTTCATTCATACCTAGCGTT
>CAIPJU010000387.1 GCA_903865465.1 uncultured Bacteroidota bacterium | reverse complement strand
TCAGGATTGTTTTTCAGATCATCCATTAATTGTTCACCTGGTTTAAACCGCTCCCTGTCATTTGGGATAGTCCGCATAATATCATATAAGTACTGCTGCCCCACTTTCGAAGTAGTCCTGTCAGCAAACATGAAAAATTCTTTAAAGTCAAGATCGTTACATGTTCTGTCAGATATTATATGGAATGAGCCGGATTTATCTTTCTTCCGGAAATATTTTTCAATTGATTCAAAATCAAACTGATCATCTTTTATTTTTCCGAAAGACTCTCTTAAGGCAGCCTTTGTTTTTTCCTTTTGATTGAACATCTGCAATGCTTTTTTTGATCATTTCGCAACCTGGTATTATTTCAGAAGTACCGGATAATGGATCAAAGGTAAATAATTTGGAGTCAAATACCGGATACCGGTTACTGTCAGCTTCCCGAATTATTTTGACAATTATTTTTATGGACAGAAGGATAACTCCTGTATTCCTCCTATGGTTGATATAAATAAAGTTATGTTCAAGCGATATTGTATTTGCTATTAATGATACCTGATACTCATATAAAAAAATGCGAAACATTAAATTAAGAACTAAACTTAATTTTTTATTTAGGTAATAATATCAGATATTTGCATGTCGATTGGGGAATCGGAAAATAAATCATATTTATTTAAAACTTGACAAATGAGAAGAATTATCAGACAATCCTGCTTAAAGAATGGACGGCATTTCATTTTTCTATCAATGGTTGCTGTGGTCAGTCTGTTCCTGTTTGCGTTTACATCATTTCAGCACAGCGTTGAATGGTTAGTGCCGCTTTCTGCCGCCAATACTAAAAACCCAGTGGCTTCGAATACCGAATCTCTGGCAGCAGGGAAGCAGATATATACGGATAACTGCGTAATTTGTCACGGTATATACGGGAAGGGCGATGGGACCAAAAGTTCTCAGCTAAACACAAAGCCCAGGGATTTTACCAGTGACAAATTTCAAAAACAGGCTGACGGCTCTATCTTCTGGAAACTGAGCCAGGGCAGAGACCCGATGCTCTCCTTTGAAAAATATCTTACTGAAGAGCAGCGCTGGCAGGTTATCAATTATCTGCGCACATTTGGATCGAAAAAATAAGTTGACTTTCAATCCTGTTTGAGTTTCAAATTCAGACCCCGCACGATCTGATTTCAGCGGGGTTTGTCTTTTATATTAGTATTGAATTAGGAATAAAATTGTCAGCAGTTTGAATTGAATGGAGATGTTTGGTTGAAAAAACTTTACTAACTTTCTGACTCTTCATTTAAAAACTAACCCAAATGACAATGGACCGCAGAAAATTTATTGAAACATCGGGTATCGCTGCCGGAGCTGCAATGCTTGGCAACGTAGCATCTCCGGTAAATCCTTTAGGTGCATCAGCTCCGCAACAGAAACCCACTAAAAAAGCGAAGATAAAACTGGGTTTATATTCCATCTCATACGGTGGAATCTGGTATAAGGGTAAAGCCCTGTCATTTGACGAGTTATGTAAATACGCTAAAGAATATGGTTTTGAGGGTATAGAACTCGACAACAAGCGTCCTATGGGGAGCCCTTTGGACCTCGATCAGCGCAAAAGGGATGAAATGCATAATTCCCTCGCAAAATATGGTCTTGAAATACCTTGTGTGGCTGCCAATAATGATTTCTCGAGTCCGATACCCGAACACAGGGAATGCCAGCTTTTGATGGTTCGAGAAACGGCCAGGCTTGCTAAAGATATGGGCGCCAAGGTGGTTCGCCTGTTTGCTGCATGGTCGGGTGTTCCCATACACAACGGTGTCGGTACATATGAACTGGTGCATGGCGAAGGTTTTTACACCTTTCTAAGGCAATTTCCTTATGCAACATGGCTCGACAGGTACAACTTTGTTAAAGAGTGTCTTGTTGAAGCTGCTAAGATAGGAGAGGAGAATGGTATTGTTATGGCGCTGCAGAATCATGCCCCTGTTATCAGGACCTGGCGCGATACTTATGACCTGGTAAAAGAGGTGAATTCCCCCTGGCTGAAGGTCTGCCTCGATCTTCCTATTTTCGATAAACAGGATAAGGAATATATAGCAAATGCAGTTCATACCATCGGAGATCTTCAGGTACATTCACATTTTGGCGGAGAGTATTACCGGGACGAAAACAAGGTTGTGAAACCAAAGATGCTCGATTATTATGCCGGGGGAATAATGCCCGATTATGGTCACTATATTCAGTTAATGAATGAAATAGGCTATGATGGATATTTTACCTTCGAACTCTGTCATCAGCTATTGAATAAAGACCATAGCATTGCCGGGATCGAATTTGTACATGAGCAGGTGGCGCTTGCTAAAGAGTATATGACAGCTATCATTAACAAATCATCTTAACTCCGGGCTTTCATAGTCATGTAATATTGCAGCGATAAAATCAGGATTTGATATTCATGGCATGAATGCCGGTAATATCATAACTGAATTTCCAGTCAGACCGGGAAGTAAATTATATTTGCATCATCACTGCTAACTAAAAGTTAAGATGGTAATATTAATTCAGTGTAATGACCGGGTAGGACTGGTAGCAGAT
>CAIPJU010000386.1 GCA_903865465.1 uncultured Bacteroidota bacterium | reverse complement strand
CTGTCGTCAAAAAGACTAAGCTCATTCTGCTTTCGCAGGGCACGTTTTAAACTATCGAGGAATTTGCCTTTGAAGGCTGCACTAAGCTGATGAACAGGATAAAGATACTGACCAAAATGACCGATTTCTTTCCACAACCCATCCAGAGTATAGCCTGCTGCAGGAACAATACAGTGGATATGAGGATGAAGAGACATGTTCTGTCCCCAGGTATGAAGAACACATATTGCACCGGTTTCAGAACCATAATGAGAGTATCCGAATGAAGTAACTGAAAAACAACTTGAGGATCAAATTCGTCAAGGTTGTGACCTTATAGAGGATGGCTTAAAATATATTGACCATCAAAGAAAGACAGATCGAGGACCGCTTGATGTTTTAATGGTCGATAGCGGAAAGTCTTTGGTTATAGCTGAACTAAAAATAGTTGAGGATGATTCTATGCTTCTGCAGGGCATAGACTATTATGACTATTTAAACAGAAATATAGAAGCAATTGCAAGAGTTTATAAGAATTTTCATGTTGATCCAAATCAACCAGTAAGACTCTTCATGATCGCCCCAAGTTTCTCAGTTAATTTGTTAAATCGTTGCAAATGGATAGATATTCCAATATCCTTATTTACTGTTAAATGCATTATCTTAGAAAATTCAGATGAGATAATACCAATTTTCACTGAGATAAACCTTCCTTCAGCACCAGAAGTTGTCGAAACTTACAATCTATCTGACAGATTAAATCATATTACTAATACCAACTTAAGAGATATTGCAGGAAAATTCCTTAATGAAATACAATCCTGGGACAAAGCAAACATACTTATTGAGCCAATCAAATATAACATATCGCTAAAAAAATCTGGTAAAGTATTTGCATACCTTGCTCCTAGACGAAAATTTTTCATGATCTATACATATAATCATGATGGCAAGTGGACAGGATATCCAGTGAATGAGGAGAACGATCTGGATCCAATTAGAGAACTTCTGCTAGAGAATTTAAAATAACAGCATGAACACCTAACTCTCAAAATATAATTCTATAATTCTACCAAGTTCCCTTTTTAGTATCTTTGCCATCATAATTGCGAGATCATGTTAACAAAAGACAAAGTAAGACAGACAATTGACAGGTTACCTGAAAACTTCACAGTTGACCAGATAGTTGAAGAACTCGTGATTCTTGACCGGATTGAGGAGGGACTTAAGGATATTGAGGAGGGTAGAGTCTTTACAACTAATCAAGTAAAGAAAGAGCTCAAAACATGGTTAAAATAATCTGGACTCAGAGATCCTTGACCGATTTAAAATCTATTGCTGAGTACATTTCGCAAGACTCGATTAAATATGCCTCTCTTACAATCGAGAGATTAATAAACGTAACTCAATATATCGAGAATAATCCCAGAATTGGCCGGATGGTTCCAGAGATGGGAAGAAAGGATAAATTCAGGGAGATTATTCATGGTCATTACCGACTCATTTACAAAATATCTAGTTCACAGACTGCTCACATTTTAACAGTTCATCATTCTTCTAAGCGATTGAGACAAACATCACTGAGAGGATTTGCAAAAAACATCTAAATCTATACCGAGATAATTCTGTGCATCAAGACAAATTATTCTACCGAGACAGTTTTAATCCTTGCCTAAATATAACAAGCGGGTATAACCAAAAAGCTTGTCACAATTTTTGCATCGCACCAAGACAGCTTTATCGTGACACAAAGCTTATCTGCCGTTTACTGGTTTCGTAAAACCGGCACTGGACAAATCCTTCAACCGAGACAGTTTAATAGTTCGCCGGGACTGGCAAAAATTGCGCCATGGTGGCTTGCCGCCGGGACAAATTTTCGGCTAAAGTACCGGGACTCGTATCGGCGGACGGCGCCACCAACGTTTACTCCCTCAGCCGCCTGGCCGTTATGCTGCATAATTCGAGACTTGACAACTTATCTAACATTTGGATAATTGTAACTTATAAGTTACCTTTGCGTATTACAAATTGGCCATGGAGAAGATCCGGGAGATAATTGCCTATAAAAACTATTTTGAGGACTTTTTACAAAAGCAACCGATAAAGGTTCAGAATAAGATCTTTAAAATTTTGGAAGCTATTGAGACTCTGGAAAGGATTCCTGCGACCTATCTTAAGCTCATAGCTGAGACAAAAGGACTTTATGAAGCAAGAATTCAAGTCGGACTAATATATGGCGGGTTTTCTGTTGTTTCGATAGTGGACGATTAGTAATTCTCCTAAATGGATTTCAGAAAAAGACAAAGAAGACACCAAAAAATGAGATCGAGAAAGCAATAAAACTTATGAGAGAATATTATGAAAACAAAAAATAACAAAGACATTTCAACCTGGACCGAGATCAAAGATCGGGTTTATGGTGAAAAAGGGACTGAACGACGAGACAACCTGGAAAGGGATGCTGAATCATTTAAAATTGGGCTGTTATTGAAAAGAGCAAGGGAATCACAACATATGACTCAGGAGGAATTAGGCAAACTCATAGACAAAAAAAGGACTTACATTTCAAGAGTTGAGAATGACGGGAGTAACATCACGTTGAGCACTTTATATGACATAGTTGAGAAGGGACTTGGGGGGAAAGTTAGAATCTCTATAGACATCTGATTTATAAAATATTACGCAACATAACAAAGGCTAAATATAATCCGGGGTTCAGTGGCAAACGAAACATTCTGCAGCGCATTATATTTTCAGGCAACCGGACTAATACATCTACCTCTGTACCGCACTATATCTAGCGTCAGCCGTTGGGCATAATGCCAAGAGAATTTCGTGCCGACAAGTAACATAAATTCAAATTTGCTTATGTTACCTAATTAGCTAACTTTGTGAAAAGATTAAAGGAATGCTCAGGAACCTTTACTACTATAAAAATTATTATCTGGATTTCTTTAATACTCTTGATAATGAAGTAAAAAGGAAATTTAACTGGACACTTAAACTGATTTCCACGATTGACAGAGTACCGGTTAAATATTTCAGGCATATTGAGGATTCAATCGGATTATATGAAAT
>CAIPJU010000385.1 GCA_903865465.1 uncultured Bacteroidota bacterium | reverse complement strand
CGACAACGAACGATCATTTCGAACATCTTCACGATGCCAAATGGTTTGAGAAGATCTCAGTTATAACTCTTATCGGGTCGGTAGCAGCCATTGGTCTGGCACCATTCTGGCTGTCGAATATGATAGGGATCAGCCTTCAGCCAATTGTAACTAAAATATTGGCAATCAGTCCTTTTTAATTAGTATTAGTAATTTTTTTGGATAATTATATAATATGAGCCTAGGAAATTTTATAATAATGCGGCAGGAACTGCTGATGATAGCTGTAGTTCTTATAGTATTAATGGCTGAGATATTTACGAGTCAGAAAAACCGGAAGTATATAAGCACCTTTACGGCTATACTCTATGCCCTTGTAACTATCGCCGGCTTTTTACCGTCAACAACAGGCACTCTTTTCGGAGGTATGTACGTCTCCTCCGGTACAACTGCCCTGATGAAAAACGTTCTGAATATCGGTATTTTACTGGTCATTATCCAGTCGATAACCTGGCTCAGAAAAATTGAAAACAGCGAAAAGGTGAGTGAATATTATATTCTTCTCATTTCAACAGCCATTGGAATGAATTATATGATCTCTTCCGGGCACTTCCTTATGTTCTATATAGGAATTGAACTTGCAACTATTCCAATTGCTGCACTTGCAGCTTTCGACCGAATGAAAAACAATTCCGCAGAAGCTGGCATAAAGCTTATCCTCTCTTCTGCATTATCGTCCGGAATTTTACTCTACGGACTATCGATGATTTATGGGACAACGGGTACTCTTTATTTCTCTGAAGTTTCTAAACTCTTCACAAGCAACAGCCTCCAGACTTTGGGCTTCATCTTCTTCTTTGCAGGAATGGCTTTTAAGATCTCAATAGTTCCTTTCCATCTCTGGACAGCCGATGTCTACGAAGGATCTCCTGTCAATATAACATCATTCCTCTCAGTGATCTCCAAGGGTGCCGCATTGTTTATTTTCATAATAATGCTCTTCACTGTATTCCCTGCTATAATTAAAACCTGGCAGAATACCATTTATATTGTTTCAGTACTTACCATGACCATCGGTAACCTGTTTGCCATCCGGCAACAGAATCTGAAACGTTTTCTGGCATTCTCGTCCATATCGCAGGCTGGTTATATACTACTTGGTTTAATTGGTGGAAATGAGCTGGGAATGGCCTCTGTTATCTATTATATCCTTGTTTATATCTTTTCTAACCTTGGCGCATTCGGTGTCGTTACAATAATTTCGAACCAGACCGGGAAAGAAAATATGAGTGATTATGACGGGCTTTATCATACAAACCCGAAACTTAGTCTAATAATGACTCTGGCACTCTTCTCTCTCGCAGGAATTCCCCCGGTTGCCGGTTTCTTTGGCAAGTTCTTTCTTTTTGCAGCTGCAGCTCAAAAAGGATTCTATCTTCTGGTACTGATTGCAGTTCTCAATACGATAATTTCATTATTTTATTATCTCCTGATAGTAAAAGCAATGTTCATTAATAAATCGGAATCTCCGATTGAAAAATTCAGGAGTGATTTTCCTTCCCGACTCGCACTGGGAATTTGTGTTGCAGGCCTCGTAGTAACTGGTTTTGCCAGCATCATCTTTGAAGCAATCAGAAATTTAAGTTTCGGTATATAAAACAGAGGTTATGGCAATCAATAATGCTAAACATATCATTGCTGAGTTCGAAGGAGTAAGATGCACAGTCGTTGAGACAGGGGTATCGCTCGAACGCGCGGCATTCCTGAATGACCTTCTTGCCTTCAATAACCTTGAAGTTAAGGAGCTCGAAGTCCCTGCTGCCAATCCTGGTGATGAACCAAAGTATACAATCGGAGTTACAGACCTTACTTTCAACCCTGT
>CAIPJU010000384.1 GCA_903865465.1 uncultured Bacteroidota bacterium | reverse complement strand
GGGCATACTAAATATCTTATATATCAAAAAACAATTCCTGCGTGTCGGACCCTGTCCCGATCTATCGGGAATTCCACCATCCGGGCATACCTTATATCTATTTCAAAAAACCTCTCCAACGTGGAGGACCTTTCCACCCCTGCAATCTGGCTGCTTCGCTAAAAACACCCACTGGGTGTTTTCTTCACGCTCGCCCCTACCATCCGGGCGATTGCGTGGGCAAATTTATAATAAATAATCTTCAATCAAAACAGATTAAAGACCAGTCATCAAATAAATATCTGTGCCTCCCTGTGCTCCCGATAGCTATCGGGACTCTGTGCCCCTCTGTGTAACCGTTTTTTAACCACGGAGTTACACAGAGTTACACTGAGAAAACACAGAGCGAGACAGAGATAAATTATCTTATTTTAAAAGTACCGGTTTCCCAAGCCCGACTTTCTCAAGGTCTTTTAATTGCGTTTTGGCATCGCCTACAACAACATAATACATTTTCGCCGGATCAATATATTTATTTGCCAGCTCAATAAGCTTGTCAGTAGTAAGCCCTTTTACAAATGCCTCTTCCTGTTTGATGTAATCTGCAGGCAATCCGTTCATAGCCATTGTGTTCAACATCCCGAGAAGACTTCCTATGGTCTCAAAATTACGTGCATTACTCTTCAGCAATGCCGATTTTGTAAAATCAACATACTCCTGTGGAATGGTCTTGCGGTACTTCTCCATCTCTGTCTTGAATATAGTTACAGACTCAAGCGTTGAATTTGTACGTACCATTGATGAGGCAGTAAACCGGCCGTAATTAGTAGCACCGGTGAAACCTGACCTTGCGCCGTATGTAAATCCCTTTTCTTCCCTGAGGATGAGGTTGAAAATACCGTTAAATGAACCACCAAGTTTGTAGTTTGTGACATAGGCAGGATAAAAATCGGGATTAGTACGGGGTATAGATGGGCAGCCGATATAAATAACTGACTGCTTGGCTCCGGGAACATCTACAAAATAAATCTGAGATTTTGCAGGAGACTCAGGAGTTTTAAGCTGTGGCAGTGAAACCTCTTTTGCCTTCCATTTTTCATTAAGTCCGGAAAGCGCCTTATCAACCCTTGCCTGATCAATATTACCTACAACCATGAATTTAGAAACTGAAGGTGAGAAATATTTTTCCCAGAAGCCTTTCAGATCATCAATTGTAAGAGTATTTACGGTAGCTTCAGTTCCTGAAAGATCGCTCGCAAGAATATTGCCGTCACCAAAAATAAGTTTGTTAAGGTTGGTGGCTGCAAGATAGCTCGGATCGGCCTGATTATTTTTAATGTTGTTTATTACCCGGCTTTTCTCAAGGTTGAATTGTTCAAGGTCCCATCGTGGTTCCAAAAGCATCTCAGAGACCAGGTCGATCGTCTTCTCGAAATTCTTGGCAAGAGTGTTTACCCTTACAGTAATATTTTCATTGCCGGCCGACAGATAAATACTGGCGCCGAGAAGTTTAATTGCATCTTCGAGCTGTTCGGGTGTTTTATTCTTTGTTCCGTCATTCAGCAAAGAGGCTGTAAGATTTGCAAGTCCCGATTTTGTGAGCTCATCAAAAAGATGTCCTCCTGATATGACTATTGAATACTGAACAACAGGAAGCTCGGTTTGTGTAATTCCCCAAATCTGCATTCCGTTTCTGGATGAACTTTTCCAAACCGGAGGAATCGTTACTTCAGGTTCCGGACCTGCCTTAGGCTGAACAGACCTGTCAAATTTTGTAACTGTCTTTACTATGGGTGCCTCTGCAACAGCTTCCTGTTTAACCTCGGCAGCTTTTGTAACATCTTCTTCAATAATTCCCGATTTTACCGATTTACTAACCATAAGGGCTGTATCTCCTTTGGGCACAAAGCTGGTTTCAATGAAGTTCTTCCCTTTGATATACTTTTCATATGCCATTTTTACATCGGCCATCGTCACAGCCTGACCATTTGCAAAATCCTCAGAATAAGACTGCGGGTCATTTTTGAACATCTGGTACTGTCCAAGGGTGAAAGCCTTGCTTAGAACGCTTGAAAACCGTCCGTAGAAATTAGTTTCGTTGCTCGCCTTGATCCTTGTAAGATCCTCATCGGAGAAACCATCTTTTTCAAACATAGCGAAAGCTTCAAAGACTGCTTTTTCAACATCATTCAGATTCACTCCGGGATTTGCCGTGACTGATATCCTGAAATCACCGGCAAGTTCCTGAGAG
>CAIPJU010000383.1 GCA_903865465.1 uncultured Bacteroidota bacterium | reverse complement strand
TGTTAAAAAGAATAAAAGAGATCCTGAAATATATACTTGCTGAAGAAGAAAATCTTTTGCTGCAGGATCGCTTGCTCGTATCTTCCGTAATAGCCGGGACATTAATAACATTTATCGGCTCAATTATCTGTATTGTAATAGGCTTACCTTTCATAATGATATTTACCGGCTTCTTATTGTCCTTTTTATCGCTTGCAGTTTATTACTTCATCAGAGTAAAGAAAATAGTCACCCCTTTTAAAATACTTTTCTACCTGCTTTGTGTTAGCTCGGTTGTGGCAATGTGGATCCTTGACGGAGGCATTAACGGTCAAAGCAGTGATACAATGTTAGTTGCGTTTATCCTTCTTTTAATTATTGTTCCTAACAAGAACAGGATTCATGTCCTGTTTATCTTCCTGGCGATTACTTTGCTTATCTACCTTATTCAATATTATAAACCGGATATTATTATCAAATTCTCTTCAGATTCTGCTCGCTGGCTTGATGGTCTGACTACAACAATTTATACTACTGTCTTTGTATTTTTCATTATTCAGTTTCTTCTTAACCATTACAATACGGAAAAAACCAAGGCCCTCGAAGGTGAAAAAAGGCAGATAGAGATAAATGCTGATAAAGACCGTTTTATTTCTGTATTGGCACATGATTTAAGAAGTCCTTTTTCGGGTCTTTTATCGCTGACGGAATCATTGAAAGAAAACCTCCGCTCTTATGATATTGATGAGATCGAGGAACAGGTCAAAGTTATTTCACAGTCGGCCGAAAAAACCTATAATTTACTGGAAGACTTATTGATATGGGCTTTGGCCCAGAATGATAAGATCCCATTCAATCTACAGCGTATTAATCTTCTGAATGTATCCAGCAGTATCAGAGAACTCCTCCTGCCAACGGCCAATCTTAAGAATATCAGAATCAATTGCAGGGAAGAAGGCAAATTATATATTAATGCTGATCCTGAAATGCTAAAAACAGTATTGAGAAATCTGGTTTCCAATGCAATTAAATTTACTCCTCACGGAGGAACGGTTACGATTGGTTCACAATATATCGATTCAAAAATAAGAATCTCTGTTTCGGATAATGGAGTTGGCATTGATCCCCGGAATATTAAAAGGCTATTCGATATTTCACAAATATTCACCACAAAAGGTACCGAGGACGAAGAAGGTACCGGGCTGGGACTACTGATCTGCAAAAAATTTGCAGAAAAACATGGAGGGGAAATACAAGTCAATAGCCATTTAGGAAAGGGTTCGACATTTCACTTTACCATACCATACATCGATGAACCTGAGGAAACTTATAAAGTTAAAAATGGGGTACAGACTAATTCAAAAGAAGAAAGGGGGAAGAAAATGAAAGTACTTATCGTTGAAGATGATGAAATCTCAAGAATGCTGTTGGAAAAAGGACTCGAAACCTTAACCAGGGACATTCAGAGTGTAGACTCGGGAAACAAGGCAGTCAGGGTTATTAGGGAGAATCCAGATATAAATTTAATCCTTATGGATATTAGTATGCCCATAATGGACGGATATGAAGCCCTGAAACAGATCAGGGAATTTAACAAGGATGTCATCATCATTGCTCAGACTGCTTTCGGATCGTCGAGTGAATACGACAAAGTAATAAGCGCCGGATTCAGTGAAACTATTTCAAAACCTATTAATAAAGATTTATTATTCAGCCTTATAAAGAGATTTTTCCCTGAATAATCAGTGTAAAGAAGATGAACCCGTCGCCTGCTTCTCAGCTTTCTTTGAAATGGCTCGCAAAATCCCTGAATCTGCTGACCATTTACCCCCGCCATGCAGAAATAAAACTACAAGCAAAATAGTTAATGCGAACTCTATATTATACTGATGTGCAAAATTCCAGAAACCCTGGGTATGCAGCAGAGGCAATTTTACCCTTATAAACGCAGTTATCATAATAATAAACAGGGGAATAGAAGCAAACCTGGTCACTAATCCCACCATAACAAGCAAACCACAGGTCATCTCAAATGCACCTGTAAAATAAGCCCAGAAAGTAGCATGCCGGAAACCGATATCCTGGAAAAAGGCCGGCCCGAGAACCTGTAAAAAAAGGTACTTCTGAATGCCTTCAGAAATAAAAACCAAACCCACAACTATTCTTAGGAAAATAATCTTGGCATCATCTGCCGTATTAAGAATAAGAAACATTCGATTTCTTCTCTTTTCCATTTCTTCATGTGTAGATGAGAATATTAAACAGTTGATTGACTCAATTGTTTAGAATAAAAACTGAGCCTGCTCCGAATAGCCTTGTTTACATCCAAATCTCCTAAAAGGGACTTTTTATATTACTGTTTTTCAATTGTTTCCCCTCCTGGGGGCAGGGGGTAAAAACAATTGAAAACAAGAATTCTTAATTTTCGGAGCGAACTCAAAAATGAAGATTATTTTCTATTTTCCAATACAATGGAATAGGCATCAAATGTCCAGTACTTTTTAATTCCGAACCTGCATTGAAGTGAATTAAGGGCAAATGATACACGCCGGCGGTTGCGTGAGCCGTACATCATGAAGTAATAGAGAGGTGGACGACGATAGTTGATATCAATCGGCTCAAATTGCGGCATCTCTTCCCACATGGGGTTCAGACGTGATTTTTCCTGTGAGGCCTGTTGCATCGACATGCCATAAAAAACAGATGGAGGATATGGCCTGCTGTTTTCAGGGTCCTGCCAGAAATACTTTGAATCGTGTTTCAGAGATATCACTATTTTTCCACCGGGTTTGCAAACCCTGCATAATTCCTTAACAAATGTCATTGCCTGACCTGCATTAAATACATGCATAAGGTGTGCGGAGTAGACACCATCGTAGGAGTTGTCAGGTATATTAAGGCTGAGAGCATCACCGACAAAAGCCTGTAATCCCTTCGATTTGCAGAAGTCAACGTTGTGAGGATTTATGTCTACACCGGTTATCCTCTCGGGTGCATATTCGAGGAATAATCCTACCCCGCAGCCAACGTCAAGTATCTTTCCGCCTGAGGAGAAATACTTCCAGCTAAAATTATATTCTTTCTGCCTGGATTTATCTGAGAGCAGAATCTCCCGGCCAAATAATTGCAATCCTGATATAAGTTGATTTTTCGTACGACTCCATGGTCGCTGAATTCTTGTTTCCATTATAGCTATCTATTTGTTTAACTATCTTTTATAAAACTAATGTAATTCATTTTTGAATCTCTCAC
>CAIPJU010000382.1 GCA_903865465.1 uncultured Bacteroidota bacterium | reverse complement strand
TGCCCATTCATCAGTTATCTATCGCCGTGAGTTAATAGAGAAGGCTGGATTTTATCCTATTGATACTATCCTTATGGAGGATAATGTGTTATGGGGCAGGTCAATTAATGCAGGGCTGCAATTTGCCAACCTGCCAGAATATCTTCTGAAATTCAGGGTTGGAAAGGAGTTTTACAATAGGAGGTCAGGGTTTATTTACGGATTCAGTTTTATAAAATGCAGGTGTAAACTTAGCAGAGAGCTGAAAATGCCTCTGCGGTTTTGTATGTCATCGGTTTTGGTGGGGATGGTAAAAATGATGCCTCCTTTTATTATCAGGTTTTTTCATGTCTGGCTCTTATACTAAATTATCGGAAGTTTACGTAAACTCCAGTTGAAGTCATTTTTTGCCATTACATGTTTACAAATAATTTTGCCAACGTCCTGGTTTAATTCTGTTATATAGATGAATCTCAGACTACAAGCCCTTATAGATGAAGCAAAAAGCTATGTGTCAGCTCTTTCAAACAGAGGAGGTTTTGTAAGAAATTCATTTACCCTGACAATGGGGACAGCATTTGCGCAGAGTATTCCGATAATGTTGTCGCCAGTACTTGCCCGGCTTTTTTCGCCTCATGAATTTGGACTCTTTGCTGTTGTATCATCAATAACAGCAATAATCAGTGTCATATCTACCGGGAAATATGAGACTGTTGTAGTTATTGCCAAAAGTAACAGGAATGCAGTTAACCTCATTGCACTATCACTGATACTCTCATTCCTGATTTCAATAATTTCATTAGCAATATTCTTTTCTTTTTCGGGAACTGTTGTCAATTTGCTGAAACAACCTGAACTAAAGCACTGGATACTTCTTTCTCCTTTAATTTCCTTTCTCATTTCGATTTATCTTTGTTATAATGAATGGTGCATTAGACTTTCGCATTTTAAGACACTTTCACTCAACAAGGTGGTTAATGCAAGTTCCATTTCGTTATCAAATGTCCTTTTTGGCTTCCTTAAAATACCTACAGGCGGTTTGATATTTGGGGAGGTACTAGGCAGGTTTATTTCTGCACTATCATGCATCTTCAACGTATTTAGAACCAATATCTCTGAATTCAAGGCAGTAACACTATCACGTATTTCCTTTCTTTCAAAAAGGTATTCTGATTGTCCGAAATATATTTTACCAGGTCAATTTCTGAATACGCTTGGTGGACAAATGGTTGTTCTGCTTATTACCTCCTTTTTCGGAAGTTCTGAGGTTGGATATTATTCTATGACAATTCTGGTTCTTTACGTTCCTTCAACTATTATCAGTACTGCAGTGCGTGATGTTTTCAAGCAAAGGGCAACAGCAGAATACAATGCTAAAAAGAACTGTTATGATATCTTCAGGAGAATTACGCTGGCAATTTCGGTCTTCTCATTTTTTATATTTGCCGTATTGTTTGTTATCCTGCCTGATCTCTTTCAGTTTGCTTTCGGAAAAGAGTGGAGGATCGCAGGCGAGTACGCCCGGATACTGAGCCCGATGGTATTTATTAGTTTTATTTCAGAATCAGTTTTTGGCGTATTGATAATAGCAGAAAAAATGAAAGCCGTTCTGATCTGGCAGGCAGAATATTTTATCGTCAATATTGGTTCACTTCTCCTTGGATACTTCGTTTTCAAAGATATAAAAATGGCTCTCCTATTTTTTATGGCAGGGAAGAGTCTCGTTCACCTCCACAGTTTATATTTGTCGTACATATATTCACGTGGTTAAATTAAGTCAGTCACC
>CAIPJU010000381.1 GCA_903865465.1 uncultured Bacteroidota bacterium | reverse complement strand
GTATCGGACAATTCATTCGGTAATATTGGAAATATTTATCGCGACCTTGGGCAGAAGGATAAGGCAATATCTTTTTACAACAAATCTGTTGAAGAGGCTTTGAAAATAAAAGACTGGTATGTTCTTGCCTGGGTTTATGAAGATATCAACAAGCTTTACCTTAATGCAGGAGATACATCAAATGCCTATCAGAACTTTGTGAAATTTCATCAATACAACGACTCAGTCGTAATCAGGGAAAAAAACAAGGGTCTGACAGATGCCAGGGTGAGGTATGAAGCTGACACGCATCGAAAAGAGGTTGAGCTTCTTTCGTGGCGCCTGAAGAATAACCGGCTTCTGAATTTTGGTTTCGCCGGATTACTGGTACTGATTGTACTAATTGCAATTCTGATTATCCGGGCATCAAGGATTAATGCAGGAAGACGACTTAGCGAAATGAACCGCAAGATATCAGAAATGAGGCAGGCTAACCTGCGTCAACAGATGAATCCTCATTTCATTTTCAATACTCTTAATTCAATACAATATTATATGTACCAGCACGATAAGCTGGCTACCAACAATTATCTTACCAAGTTTTCGAACCTCATAAGAAAAGTATTGGAGAACTCTCAGCACACTTCCATTTCACTTCAGGATGAACTTGATGCTCTTAACCTTTATCTGGAACTTGAAAGCCTGAGATTCAGGGATAAATTTGATTACAATTTAGTTATTGATGAAGAAATAGATCCTGTTCTTTTCAGGGTGCCGCCAATGCTTATTCAGCCCTATGTCGAAAACTCCATAAATCACGGGCTGCTTCCGCTTGGTTACAAAGGAATAGTAACAATAAGCCTCAGCCTGGTAAAGAAAAACCTGGTTTGCATTGTTGAAGATAATGGCATAGGCCGACAGGCTGCCATTGATAGAAGTAAAAGGAGGGAAGATGGACATAATTCGCTTGGAACCCTCATCACAAATTCCCGTCTCGACCTTGTCAATTCTCTCTATGGGACCGATCTGAAAACAATTTACACCGATCTGAAAAATGAAAAAGGTGAGGCGGTTGGCACCAGGGTTGAAATTCAAATCCCGATAATGGCATGAATCATAAACTAAAGACAGTAGTCATTGACGATGAACAGAATGCTGTTGATTTTATTATTTCGATAATAAGCGAATATTGCATTGACCTTGAGGTATCGGGCCAGGCAAATAATGTTAGCGACGGGGTAAGTTTAATCGGGAAGGTTCATCCTGATCTTGTACTGCTGGATGTAGAGATGCCGAACGGGACAGGATTCGACCTTCTTTCACATTTTCCCGAAAAGGATTTCGATGTTGTCTTTATCACAGCTTTCAACCATTATGCTATTAAAGCCATAAGGTTCAGTGCTGTTGATTATATCCTTAAACCAATAAACATCAATGAGTTTATTGAGGCCATACAAAGAGTTGTTGTAAAACGGTCGAAACAGGCTCCAGGCAGCGACCAGAAACTGAAAGTACTGATGGAGAACCTCAGAACACCCATCCCATCGAGGCTTGTAATTCCGGTTTCTGATGGGCTGGAATACCTTAATCCAAAAGATATTATAAGAATTGAAGCTGACAGGAGCTATTCGTGGTTCTATCTAACAGGAGACCGCAAAATTCTTGTATCGAAAAACCTCAAAGAATATCAGGACCTTCTGGGCGACCGGAGTTTTTTTCGTCCTCACAATTCATTCCTCATAAATCTCAGATATGTAAAAAAGTATGTAAAGAAGGAGGGGGGTTACATTCTTATGACCGACGGATCGCAAATACCTGTTGCACGAAGCAGAAAAGATATCTTCATCGAACATATGGCCCGATTCAGGGGATAATCAGTGTAATCCGTTTTTTACCGATGAGATATGAAAAAAAAAGGAGCCCGGGGGCTCCTTCAAAGTTAAAACATGAACCTAAAAACACCTGATCCGTTTAATTCATTGCCGTTGTAAGATCTTCATTCTTTAGAAGATAAGGAAAATAAGCTGCTATAAGGCGGGTTGCCTCATCAACTGTCTTCTGACCAGGACCCAGTACCTTCTGATGGAAATACTCAAACCGATTCAGATTCTCATCGGAAGTCTCATATCCCAAAGCGTTATTTGTTTTGTTGAGCCTTTCAATTCCAAAGTAGTCCTTGTTGCATACATACTGTACCGATAACTTATCAGATAGTACGAGATATTTCCTGCATTTGCGGTCCTTGCATATTATCACCTTAACTACAAGAGGTGAGTTATCATACCTTATATTAAATACCTGGCAATCCTGTCCCATCAAAGCGACCGGGTTGTCAGCAGCTACAACTGTGAATTCACCCATAGCTGTAAAGGTCTCTCCTTTTGCTGTGACCTTCTGGCCTGTCATTACACCAAATACTGCTGTAAGTAGCACT
>CAIPJU010000380.1 GCA_903865465.1 uncultured Bacteroidota bacterium | reverse complement strand
CAGTGCACCTGAAACCAAGGACAATGATTTTACCTGGAAGGATTTCCAGGCCCGCAACAACAATGAACTTGTGGCTATCCTTGGTAACTTTATCAACAGGACCCTGGTTCTTACAAATAACTATTACGAAGGCAAAGTACCCGCCATCGGTACCACAACTGCCACCGACGATGCAGTGCTTGCTGAAATTGGAAGAATAAGGGGAAATGTGGAACAGTCACTCGAAGCCTTCAGGTTCCGTGAAGCCCTTAAGGAGGCCATGAACCTTGCCCGCTTGGGAAACAAATACCTTGCTGACGAAGAACCCTGGAAAGTAATAAAAACTGATGCCCTGAGAGTCAGAACAATAATGAATATCTCTCTTCAGATAGCGGCTAACCTAACTGTCATCTGCGAACCCTTCCTTCCCTTTTCGATGGAAAAACTTCGCGGATGGATCAATCTCGGCAAACTGACTTGGGATGAAGCCGGAAAGCATGACCTGCTTCCTGAAGGCCATATGATAAACAAACCCGGACTCTTGTTCGAAAAGATAGAAGATGATGCAATTGCCAGGCAGACGGACAAGCTTCTGGCTACCAAAAAAGCTAACGACACTGCGGCATCAAAGGTAATGCCGGGCAAGGAACCTGTTACCTTCGACGACTTTACAAAACTTGATATACGAACAGCTACAATCCTGGAAGCTGAAAAAGTTCCAAAGACCACTAAACTGCTTAAGCTTAAAATTGATACAGGTCTTGATATCCGTTCTATTGTCTCCGGCATTGCCGAATATTACAATCCGGGTGACATAATTGGCAGGCAGATTTCAATAATAGCAAATCTTGAACCCCGTAAGATAAAAGGGATAGAATCTCAGGGAATGATATTGATGGCCGAGAACAGCGATGGTAAACTGGTAATGGTTACACCTTCAGAAAAGGTGAGCAACGGCAGTACTATCAAGTAGAAAAAGCTGATTATCTCTTGTTGGAAACCCAGGTACCGGGGTAACGTTTCGCAATGCTCTCCTTTTTGTCTGTGGCTATGGTCATGTCCGTGCAGACCATGGCACATACCCTGAAGTAACCATTTGCTGTTGTATATATCTCAGGATTAAAGCCTTCTTTCTTTAGCATATTAACCTGACTAATTGCATTTTCCTGAGTTTTAAAACTGCCGGTAATCAGATAATAACCACCTGAGATCTTAACTTCGGGTTTAACCTCTGGCTTTGAAGGTGCTCTCTCTGCAACAGGCTTTGGGGCC
Organism: uncultured Bacteroidota bacterium; assembly: GCA_903865465.1. Classification (GTDB taxonomy): domain Bacteria; phylum Bacteroidota; class Bacteroidia; order Bacteroidales; family VadinHA17; genus LD21. The sequence goes on along the minus strand of CAIPJU010000380.1, from coordinate 41,049 downwards.
TCTGTTATTGGTGCAGCTACTGTAACTGGTGCAGATTCCTCTTTCTTTTCTACCTCATCAACAGCTTTCTTATTATGCTCGAACTCCTCAGTGACAAGAGGATTGAGGGTTGATGAGTCAATCCTTGTTTTGAAAAGATTCGTTTTCAAGGGAACAGCTACAAGAACAGCGAGCAGTGGAATTATAATTGCAGCGCGCCTGATAATCTTCCTCATCGATCCATTTCCTGCAAAGGGCTCATGATCCCTTTTCAGTATACGCTTTCTTACGTCATAGTCTTCGATCGGAAATAACTGAAAGGTATCGAGTCCGTATGAATCGAGGTGATAATTTATGCTTCTGTCGGGTTCAAATTGGATATTACCTTCATGGTTAGTCGAAAAAACACCAATCATATCGAAGAGAACCTTCTCTCCCCTATCGAGTTTTCTCCTTGCCGAAGAGGTAAATTCTGCTGTTATTCTCCTTGCATCCACGTAATTTATTTTCAGAGATTCTGATATTTTCCCAATCAGAAGCCCATCATTATGGCTAAGATTCCTGTTAAAGGATACCTGCCGTGAAGGGGGAAAAAACGTTCCTGTGATCTTGTCAACACGTGCCGGTGAATAATTAACAATGAATCCGCCCAATTCCGGGAGAATAACACAATCGTGACCAAATAGTAATTCTCGTATAAAAGGAGTAATATCCACCCTGTTGTTTTTTATGTTTACAAATTTAAGAAAAAAAGCAAGTCAAGGGTAAAGGTCAGCTTCAAATTTTAACAAATTAACAGAACCCGGATAAAAATTAAAATAGTCATTGGGCAGTAAGAGTTCTGGGAGTTCCCATGGTTGAATTTCAAAGAAAAGTAGAAAAAAATCATTATATTCGCATTTCCTAAAAAATTTGCCTATATGAGAGATATACAGATGGTTGACCTGAAGTCACAGTATCAAAAGCTTCGTCCTCAGATAGATTCTGCAGTTATATCGGTAATGGAATCCTCTGCTTTCATTAAGGGTCCTGATGTAGGCTTTTTAGAAGAGGAACTTAAGGAATATATGGGAGTAAGCCATGTGGTATCCTGTGCCAATGGCACTGATGCTCTGCAACTGGCGCTTATGGCCCTGGCTCTTAAGCCCGGCGATGAAGTGATTACAACCAACTTCACATTTATTGCCACAGTCGAGGTAGTTGCACTGCTTGGCCTTAAGCTGGTAATAGTCGATCCCGAGCCCGGAAGTTTCAATATATCGGTTGAAGCTATAAAGAATGCCATTACACCAAGGACCAGGGCTATAGTACCGGTTCATCTTTTCGGTCAGTGCGCTGATATGGAAAGCATTATGGAACTGGCATGGAAACATAATCTCTTTGTTGTTGAGGATGCAGCTCAGGCAACTGGCGCTGATTACATCTTTCGCAATGGTTCAAAGAAGAAAGCCGGGACAATCGGTCATATAGGCACCACCTCATTCTTCCCGTCAAAAAATCTCGGTTGCTATGGCGACGGCGGGGCTCTCTATACAAATGATGAAGCCATTGCCCGAAAACTCAGAAGTATTTCAAACCATGGAATGAAGGTCAGGTACCATCACGATGATATAGGAATCAATTCGCGGCTTGATACAATTCAGGCTGCAATACTGCGGGTGAAACTTAAGTATCTTGATGAATTCAATGAAGCAAGAAGATCTGCAGCTGACCGTTACGATAAAGCCTTTGCAACATGCCCATCCCTGACTGTCCCTGAAAGATCACCATTCTCCAGCCATATTTTCCATCAGTATACACTGAAAACAGATGCAGGAAAAAGAGATGAACTGAAGAAATATCTTGAATCTAAAAAGATCCCTTCGATGATATACTATCCGGGGCCTCTTCATCTGCAGGAAGCTTACAAATCGCTGGGATACAGTGAAGATGCATTCCCTGTTACAAGCCTTCTCTGCAAAGAGGTTCTTTCGCTTCCCATGCACCCCGACATGGAAGATGAGCAGCTCGAATATATAATTAGCAATGTCTTAAGTTTTTTCAGCAAATAAAATGGAAAAGGAGTATCAGTCGCACGAATCTGCCGTTATCGACGATGGCTGCAAAATAGGAAAGGGAACAAAAATCTGGCATTTCAGCCATATAATGTCAGGTTGTGATATTGGTGAAAACTGCAATATAGGCCAGAATGTTGTGATCTCTCCTGGGGTAACACTCGGAAGGAATGTTAAGGTGCAGAACAATGTTTCTATTTATACCGGGGTGACATGCGGGGATGATGTATTTCTCGGACCTTCAATGGTTTTCACCAACATAATAAACCCCCGCAGCGCTGTTATAAGGAGGGAGAGCTATCTTGTAACGAAAGTAGGGAGAGGAGCTTCAATTGGTGCCAACGCAACAATTGTTTGCGGTAATGATATCGGAGAATTTGCCTTTATCGGAGCCGGAGCCGTAGTTACAAAATATGTAAAACCCTATTCACTGGTGGTTGGCAATCCTGCCAGGCAGACAGGCTGGATGAGCGAGTTCGGTCATAAACTTAAATTTGATGAAAACGGATTCGCCTCCTGCCCCGAAAGCGGTGAAAGATATAAACTTGAGAATGGCAATGTTCTGAAAATAAATTTGTAGTTTTATAATTATTATATCCATTTTATGAATATTGAAAATCCGAAAAATTTCGGTATGGTTGGTGTGGCGGGGTATATTGCCGTAAGGCATCTTCATGCTATTAAGGAGACGGGAAACAACCTTCTTGCCAGTCTTGATAAATTCGACAGTGTTGGACGTATCGACAGTTACTTTCCCAACAGTGATTTCTTTGTTGAATTTGAACGTTTCGACAGGCATTTCGATAAACTCAAAAGAACCGGTACCCGGATTGATTATGTAAGCATCTGTTCTCCGAATTACCTTCACGATTCACATATAAGATTTGCATTAAGGCATCAGGCCGATGCTATATGCGAAAAACCGCTGGTCCTTAATCCTTGGAATGTTGAGGCCCTGCAACAGATTGAAAGAGAGACCGGAAGAAATATATATACAGTACTCCAGCTTCGTCTTCATCCGAAAATCATTGAGCTGCGCGAAAAGATCAAAAGCGGACCCAAAAATAAAATATGGGACATAGATCTTACATACATTACCAGCCGTGGGAACTGGTACTATATATCATGGAAAGGAGATATTCAAAAGTCGGGCGGCATCGCAACAAATATCGGCATTCACTTCTTTGACATGCTCTCATGGATCTTTGGAGACACCAAGAAAAGCACAGTTCATTTAAGCGAAAGGGACAAGGCAGCCGGATTCCTCCAGCTGGAAAACGCACGTGTAAGATGGTTCCTCAGTATCGATTATAACGATATACCCGATTTGGTAAAGAGAAGCGGAAAAAGAACCTATCGTTCAATTAAGGTGGATGGTGAAGACTTCGAGTTCAGCGAAGGCTTTACCGAACTGCATACTGATACATACAGAAAGATACTGGAGGGAAAGGGATTCGGGCTTAATGATGCACGCCAGTCTGTAGAAACAGCTTACCTTATTAGAAATTCACAACCTGAAGGAGCACATGGAGATTATCACCCATTCTTAAAATCAATATTGTAATGTATAATAAGCTGATTAACAAGGAGACAAAACTGTCTCTCATCGGACTCGGATACGTGGGGCTACCGATTGCCCTCGAATTTGCAAAGCAAATTAAAGTTGTTGGTTTTGATATCAAACCCGACCGTGTCGAACTAATGAACAAGGGCATTGACCCCAGCAACGAACTTACCTCTGAAGCTTTCAGGAACACTGACATTCTGTTCACAAGCAATCCAGCTGATCTGAAAGAAGCTTCCTTTCATATCATAGCAGTACCGACACCTACTGACCGGCATAACCTTCCCGATCTCACACCGGTGCTTAAGGCTTCTGAAACCGTGGGTAAGATTCTTAAGAAAGGAGATTATGTTGTTTATGAATCAACGGTTTATCCTGGATGTACCGAAGAGGACTGTATTCCGGTTCTCGAAAGATTTTCGGAACTTAAATGCGGTATCGATTTCAAGGTTGGCTTCTCGCCCGAGAGGATAAACCCCGGTGATACCAATCATACCCTTACAAAAATTGTTAAGGTAACCAGCGGCTGCGATGCTGAAGCTTCCGAGACAATTGCCAGGGTCTATGAATTGATTATCAAAGCCGGCGTTCACAGGGCCAGCTCAATAAAAGTCGCCGAGGCTGCAAAGATCATTGAAAATACACAGCGCGATATTAATATCGCATTCATGAATGAGCTTTCTATAATATTTAACAGAATGGGAATCAATACTTTTGAAGTACTTGAAGCTGCCGGCACCAAATGGAACTTCCTGAAATTCTTCCCTGGACTGGTTGGAGGACATTGTATCGGTGTCGATCCATATTACCTCTCGTATAAGGCAAAAGCCATCGGATATCATCCCCAGATGATCGATTCGGGAAGATTTGTGAACGACAGCATGGGAAGATATATTGGCAAACAGACTGTTAAAAAGATCATTGCTGCGGGTAAAAATATTAAAGGCTCACGCGTACTTATGATGGGAATTACTTTTAAGGAAGATGTTACCGACATACGTAACTCAAAGGTTGTTGATATTATAAGTGAACTCGACGATTTTGGAATTATCGTTGATGTTATTGATCCCGGAGCCGGAAAACACGAGGTGAAAGAAGAATACGGGATTGAGATGAAAGATCAGCCTTCGGGAAAATATGATGCAATTATCGTTGCGGTCAGCCACAGGGAATATCTGATGCTCGATGAAGCTTATTTTGCTTCACTGATGAACAACGATGGAATTATAGTCGATGTAAAGGGTATATTAAGAGGTAAAATCAAAAATCATACATACTGGAGCCTTTAAAATGAAGAAAAAAATATTGGTCACGGGAGGTACAGGTTATATAGGCTCGCATACTGCAGTTGAGCTTATCGCAGAAGGTTTTGATGTGGTGATCATTGATAATCTCTACAACTCTGAAGCTGAGGTAGCTGATGGAATTAAAATGATATCTGGGGTCAAACCTCAGCTTGAGGTTTTGGATATCTGCGACCGCTCTAAACTCGATGTCTTCTTTGAAAAACATCATGATATTGCTGCGGTCATTCATTTTGCAGCGTATAAGGCTGTAGGAGAATCGGTTAGGAAGCCTTTGGAATACTATCATAACAACCTCATGTCGCTCATAAACCTCCTGGGCGCCATGAAGCAGTTCAATATCAATGGACTTGTGTTTTCGTCCTCCTGCACCGTCTATGGACAACCCGAAGTACTCCCGGTCAATGAATTAACACCCTGGCAGCCGGCCCAGTCTCCCTATGGAAATACAAAGCAGATAGGTGAAGAAATCCTGATGGATACTACCAGGGCTGACGAAAATATCAAAGCCATCGCACTAAGGTATTTCAACCCGATTGGTGCTCACCCATCAGGGCTTATCGGCGAATTACCGCGTGGTGTTCCTGAAAACCTGGTGCCTTACATTACTCAGACTGCCTATGGATTGAGGGACGAACTGAAGGTTTTCGGTAATGATTTTAATACACCTGATGGCTATTGCGTTAGGGATTATCTCCATGTAGTTGACCTGGCAAAGGCTCATGTGGTTGCTGTTAAACGACTCCTTGAAGGGAAAACAAAATCATCATATGAAGTCTTCAATCTGGGAACCGGAACCGGCGTTTCTGTTCTTGAGGCAATTCAATCTTTCGAACGGGCAACGGGAGTAAAATTAAAGTATAAAGTTACCGGCAGGAGACCTGGTGATGTTGAAAAGATATGGGCCGATCCCTCGCTGGCCAACACGGAACTCGGATGGAAAACAGTAAGTTCACTCGATGAATCGATGCTCACCGCCTGGAACTGGGAAAAAAATATCAGAGGCAAAAAATCCTGAGAATGAAGAAAGTAATCCTTATAACCGGAGGTGCAGGTTTTATTGGCTCGCACGTAGTACGCAGATTTGTAAACAAATATCCCGACTACCTGATCGTAAATGCCGATAAGCTTACCTATGCCGGGAACCTGGAAAACCTGTCGGATGTCGACAAAAAAGATAATTATTTTTTTGAGAAAATTGATATAGTTGACAAACAGTCAGTTCTTAACCTTTTCAGGAAATATAACTTCGACGGAGTGATCCACCTCGCTGCGGAGTCGCATGTCGACAGATCCATCACCGGTCCTGATGAATTTGTTTACACCAATATTGTCGGCACAGTCAATCTTCTTAGCGCTGCACTTGAAAGCTGGAAGAACAACTTCGAAGGAAAATTATTCTATCATATCTCTACCGACGAGGTTTTTGGATCGCTTGGGAAGGAAGGGTTTTTTACCGAAACTACTTCATATGATCCAAAGAGTCCCTATTCGGCATCCAAAGCCAGTTCTGACCACCTGGTCCGGGCTTTTAACCACACTTTCGGCATCCCGGCGTTAATTTCGAACTGCTCGAATAACTATGGACCCAATCAGTTTCCTGAGAAGCTTATTCCATTGGCTATAAACAATATAAAAAACAATAAGCCCATACCGGTTTACGGGAAGGGAGAAAACATACGTGACTGGCTCTATGTTGAGGACCATGCTTCAGCCATTGATACTATTTTTCACAGGGGGAAATCGGGCGAAACTTATAATATAGGTGGCAATAACGAATGGAAAAATATTGATCTCATTAAACTTCTGTGCAGTATAATGGATAATAGGCTGAATCGTCCTGACGGTGAATCCGAAAAGCTGATTACCTATGTAAAAGATCGACCCGGACATGATCTGAGATACGCCATCGACTCTTCAAAACTTCAAAACGAATTCGGGTGGTCACCCATACCTGATTTTGCAGAAGGGCTTGGAAAAACAGTAGACTGGTACCTGACAAATACAATCTGGCTTGAAAGTATATTATCGGGCGACTACAGCAAATATTACGATTTGATGTACTCCGGAAGGTGAGTTACCGGATTTCCGGAACCTCCCTCCCGATGCAGTCAAATTGGGTTTTCTTCTTATAGCCTTATTCTACAGTAACTGATTTAGCCAGGTTTCTGGGTTGGTCAACATCACAACCTCTCAGAACAGCAATGTGATACGACAACAGCTGAAGTGGTATCACTGCAAGAAGTCCTGAGAACGTAGGTAAAGTTTCAGGTACTTCAAGAACGTAATCAGCCATTTTTGCTATTATTTCATCCCCTTCGGTTACGATAGCTATTACGATTCCCTTCCTGGCCTTAATCTCCTGGATATTACTGATGATTTTATCGTAAGTATCATCCCTTGTTGCAACGACGACAATTGGCATATTCTCATCAATGAGAGCAATAGGACCATGTTTCATTTCAGCGGCAGGATATCCCTCAGCATGAACATAGGAGATCTCCTTCAGTTTAAGAGCTCCTTCCAGTGCAACAGGGAACAGATAACCCCTGCCAAGGTAAAGCGCATTCCTCGTATTCTGAAAAATCTTTGCCAGCTCAAGAGCCTTGTCGTTTGCCTCGAGCGCTTTCTCAATTTTACCCGGGATTGCTACCAGCTCAGTAATGAGCGCTTTATAACCTTCATCACTGATAATACCTCTTCTGTGGCCCAGAACGAATGCCATCATGGCGAGAACAGTCACCTGACTTGTAAAGGCTTTGGTTGATGCTACGCCAATTTCAGGTCCGGCATGAGTATAAACACCTGCGTCAGTCTCTCGTGGAATACTGCTTCCAACGACATTGCATATCCCAAGAACTTTAGCTCCCTTTGCCCGGGCAAGCTTAATAGCAGCAAGGGTATCAGCAGTTTCACCACTCTGACTTATAGCAATAACAATATCTCCTTTTTTGATTATTGGATTCCTGTATCTGAATTCAGAGGCGTATTCTACTTCAACAGGGATACGTGTATATTCTTCAAAAATATATTCACCCAGAAGGCCGGCATGCCACGATGTTCCGCAGGCAATGATTATTATCCTTTCGGCCTCCGTCACTGAATCGAGGATTTCGTGCAGCCCTCCGAGCCTGATACCTGAAAAATCAGGAAGGACCCTTCCCCTGAAGGTGTTATGAATTGCCTTTGGCTGTTCAAAGATTTCCTTCAGCATGAAGTGGGGATAACCCTCTTTGTCTATCTCTCCCAGTTTAAGCTCAAGCTCTTTTACTTCCGGCTTGATACTTTCTGCCTTGATAGTCCTCAGGATGAGCTCATCCTTCTTTATTATAGCGAGATCATTATCATTGAGATATATAACTCTTTTTGTATGTTCAACGATGGGTGTGGCATCGGAAGCAATAAAATTCTCTCCATCGCCGACGCCAATTACCAGGGGACTACCTTTCCGTGCTGCAAAAAGTCTGTCAGTTTCACTGGTACAGATAATTACCAGTCCATATGCACCTTCCACCCGGTTAAGCGCCATTGTAATAGCCTGTTCAGCAGAAAGGTCGCCTTCGAGATAGAGGTGTTCGATAAGGTTTGCCAGAACTTCGGTATCGGTCTGACTCGAGAAAACGATTCCCCTGCTCTGAAGATGCTTCTTGATCTGGGAATAATTTTCGATAATGCCATTATGAACAACAATAAAATTGCCCTTATAGGATACCTGGGGATGAGCATTTGTTTCATTTGGTTCGCCATGGGTTGCCCACCTTGTGTGGCCCATTCCGGTTGTTCCATTGAAACCCGATTTGTTGACTTTCTCCTCAAGCTCCTTTACCCTACCGGCACACTTGAATACTTTTGTATCCCCGTTTATAAGAGCTATTCCTGCAGAATCATAACCACGATATTCAAGTTTTTTAAGACCGCTGATGATCAGATCACGGGCATCTTTCGATCCTATGTAACCAATTATTCCACACATAATGAATTTCTTTTAATTACATCATGTGCGAAAATAGCTATTACAGATCAGAAAAGCTAAAACTTGGTATAGTTAAATTCGAACTTGATCGGGGTTTTGTTGTTATTTGCCTTCAGAATGACATTTTTGGTACCGAGGGACTGAAAGACTTCAAGGTCGGGAAGTATAGTATCAGCTTTATCGTTAAAATACTTCTGTACAAAGGTGGCAATATTAAAATTGTAAACATTATTCACAGTATCGGCCACACCATCAAAGAATTGGTGATATGTGTCAATGCTGTAATCGGGAACCACCCACTTGTGACCAGTGGTAGTTCTGTACCTGAGGTAGAGGCCTGTTGGTATTGTAGTATGCTTATAGAGATTACCATCAATTTTATATGGAACCACGAGCCTTGCTTTATTAATTCCGAATTTTCCAAGGAAGTCACCCGTATTCTTCAAATTAGCCAGTCCGGGTATTTTTATTTTAGTATAAACACCATTGAGGCACTGCAGGTACGAAAGCGAATCCCTGTAATTGTCGTTGATATGCTTAATCTTCTTGTCTATGTCAGCTGTAGAGAAATCGTGAATAAATCTGTTGTATGCAGCATTTTTGTTCACAGCATCCAGTATTAGCAGGTATTGTTGCTGGGTACCGGCTGAATCATGCATATAAATATCAAAATAATTATTATAATACCCTGTTGTAGTAATAGTTGAAGTTAGACTGAGTGATACAAGGAGAGGGTCCTGACCAGCATCAAGCTGGATCCTGATTCCCTTAAAGTACGACCGGAAATCGGCCTTGGTGCTGCTATAGAAGAATTGTGAAGTATCTCGTATAATGTAATTGCCAAACTCAACAGGTACAGTTAAGGTAACATCATTGATAGTATCGGACCTGAGGGTTCTTGGAAGTCTAATCCCGGATACTGAAAAACCCGTCAATGGTAGAGGTGAATGTGAATAATATGCCGAATCGGTATAAATTTGTTTGGCTATCTCTGATATTTTGAGTGTACGGAAATAATCAGTCGACACTGTTCCCTTTGTTGTCAGAAATTTAAGAATAAGCTTTACCGAATCGACAGTATAGGTTTGCGATCCATCCCATTCATTGCTAAGTCTGACCTGTGAAACCAGCTCTCCGGCAGTGCTTCCGAAATAGGAATCATCAAGCCGTCCCAGATATGAATTTGAGGGGTTGTCAGTACGTATTGAATCATCAAACTGCGTAAATGATCTGGCACTCAGGGTATCAATTGTTTTAAGGCTTACAAAATCACTTCCCGGGAGAATATTTTTGCCTATTGTGGTAGCACCTTCCTCGCAGGAGACTGCGATAATTATCAGCGGGAAAAAACCCAAAAGAAGGAAAATATTTTTTAAACTCCGGAAGGATAGCAGTGATTTGAAAATAAGGATTTTCTTAAGATAGTATCTTGTCATAAAATTCGTTGTAGGCATCAATATATTGTGTTTCATCCTTGTATGGCAAAACAGGTTTGTTAATGCCGCTAAGGTGTTTTGTCAGTTCATCATTTATTTCTTCACTCCCGATAATTATTCCGTCAGAATACTTAATTGCCAGTTTTGAGACATTTACAAAATCGGGGTTCTTAACCATTTTAAGATTTTCACCATCTATTCCGTCAAACCTGAGCTTGTCGGCAAACGTTGATCTAAACGGAGTTTTAAAATCGTTATTGTAAATCGAATAGATTATTTTATAGTTATGGAACAAGGGATCATCATGGTAAATACTCCTCAGATATACCGGAACGAGCGAAGACATCCATCCGTGGCAATGAACTATATCGGGCGCCCATCGAAGTTTCTTGACAGTCTCAATAACTCCTCTTGCAAAAAAGAGAGCCCTTTCGTCGTTATCCTCAAATTCGTGCCCGTTATGATCACTGACAGTATGCTTCCGTTGAAAATAATCGTCGTTATCTATAAAATAGACCTGCATCCTTGCTGACTGAATCGAAGCTACCTTTATGATCAGCGGGTGATCAGTGTCGTCGATAATGAGATTCATACCTGAAAGACGAATAACTTCATGAAGCTGATTCCGTCTTTCATTAATACATCCATACCTCGGCATAAAAGTCCTGATCTCTTTTCCTCTTTCCTGAATACCCTGAGGAAGAAATCTTCCTATTTTTGATAACTTCGTCTCACCTAAATATGGAGTGATCTCTTGTGAAATGAATAATACCTTCCTGCTTTCCATTTATTTTATGCCTGGATATATCTTCCAGATTTAATGCGCAAAGATAGCAAATTATATTGATATTATATTAATATGTGAAACCTGAGGAATCCATAAAATTAAGGTAAAAGATCATTTCCCCACTGAAATATCGTTACTTTAAATAAAATATCAGACATTTTTTTATACTAATTTTTGACGCTATGATTGTTATAAAAAGAGTAATAGAACTGCAGGAGAGGATATATAAATTTAATATTTCACCCGTGGGCTTCGTTCCCACCATGGGCGCACTCCATGAAGGTCATCTTTCGCTTGTAAGAAGTGCACTGGAAAATTCTCCTCTTGTTATTGTAAGCATTTTTGTAAACCCCACCCAGTTTAATGACAGGAATGATCTTAAAAACTATCCCAGGACCCCTGAAGAGGATCTCTCTCTTCTTGGGAAAGTACTCCGGGAACATGATATTATTTTTATGCCATCAAATGAAGAAATATATCCCGTGGAAGATAGCAGGCAATTCAGTTTCGGAAACCTCGACAATGTCATGGAGGCACTTCATCGCCATGGCCATTTCAACGGTGTGGGTCAGGTTGTGAGCCGTTTATTCGAGATAACCAAGCCCGATGTGGCATACTTTGGGCAAAAGGATTTTCAGCAGCTGGCTGTAATAAAAGAACTGACAAGGCAGTTGAGCCTGAAAATAAGGATTATAGGCTGTCCTATTATTCGAGAACCTGATGGTTTGGCAATGAGCAGCAGAAATACACTCCTCGATCCGGTGATCAGAAAAAATGCCCCGGTTATTTACAAGACAATTAATGAAGCCTCAGTAATGATAAGGCGAAATGATATTCCGGAGATAAAAGCATTTGTTGCTGAGAAGATAGAGCACATTGACGGATTCAAAGTCGAATACTTTGAAATAGCTGATGATAATGAGCTTATTCCGGTTTCCCATAAGGCGGAAATGAACTCCCTGAAACGCTACTTTGGCTGCATTGCAGTTATGGCTGGAAAGATAAGGCTGATAGATAATATTGAATTTACGTTGTTCTGATCCAAAAGGTTATTTACCTTTGCTGTTCATTTGTGTAGGTAAGAAACAAGATCATGTTCATACAGGTAGTAAAATCGAAAATCCACAAGGTCACAATAACCGGATCGAATCTCCATTATATAGGAAGCGTTACTATTGATGAAGATCTGATGGATGCGGCCGACATTATAGAAAACGAAAAAGTACATGTGCTTAACCTGAACAACGGAGAACGTCTTGAAACCTACGTTATAAAAGGAAAGAGAGGTTCAGGCGATGTTTGTCTTAACGGAGCAGCGGCACGGAAAGTGGTTGTGGGAGATGTTGTAATAATAATGTCTTATGCAATTATCGACCAGGTTGAAGCAAAGAGCTTCAAACCCGCAATTATATTTCCTGATACCAAAACCAATAAACTGATCTGAGTTGAAAAAGGGCATACTGCAGACATTGAAATTTACTGCTTTTTTGCTTGCAGGAATACTGTTGCTTTGGCTTGCCTTCCGCAATATTAATTTCAGCAAGCTCGAGGATGGATTAGCAAATGCCAATTATTCATGGCTACTGCTTTCAATCCTATTCGGTTTCCTTGGATATGCCAGCAGAGCCCGGAGGTGGGTACTGCTGATACGGCCCCTGGGGTTCAATCCATCGAATCTGAACACATTCTGGGCCCTGATGACTGGTTATCTCGCAAACCTGGCTCTTCCACGGATCGGTGAAATAACACGCTGTGTCGCACTTGGTAAAAAAGAGAATATACCGGTTGACCAGCTTATCGGAACCGTTGTAATAGAACGTACCATCGACTTTATCTCCCTCCTTCTGATTATGGTAGCCCTGCTTATTACCAGCGGCAGCCAGATAGCCATGTTCTTCAAAGATAGTATCCTTGTGCCTATCCAGGATAAGATTGAAAAAATGTTCGGCCACGGATGGATCCTCTGGGCTTTAATTTTCCTTATCCTTTCAGCATCAGTGATCCTCATTCTGAAATATAAGAAAGAGCTTCGCAAAATAAGATTCTTTGCAAAGTTGTTCAGCGTTGGCCGGGGAATCATTAATGGCCTTAAATCAATAACCAATCTTGAGCGGAAGTGGGAATTTATTTTTCACACTATCTTCATCTGGATCAACTATACTCTGATGACCTGGGTTGTGGTTTTTGCTATAAAGAGCACTTCAAACCTGACCCTGGCCGACGGTGTTTTCCTTCTTGTTATCGGGGGACTGGGAATGTCGGCTCCGGTTCAGGGAGGTATCGGGGCTTTTCACTATATCATTTCGCGTGGTTTGCTGATTGTTAAAGGAATCCCCATTGAAGACGGTCTCGTTTATGCCCTGCTTACTCATGAGTCGCAATTGATTTTTGTCGCAATTGTAGGAACGATTGCATTTTTTATGATTTTCAAGAAACACAACAAACCGGAACCCGATCCCGAATAACTCTCCGTTTTTTGATGAGAGATTCGGCGGGAGTTATGATCTCACATAAATCCAGATGCCAAAAACAAAATCAGTATTCGTCTGCCAGAATTGCGGAGCCGAATCGGCCAAGTGGATCGGCAGATGTCCCTCATGTAAGGAGTGGAACACCTACCACGAAGAGATTATTGCTCCTGCCCTGCAGCGTGGCAATTCATTCCTGGCTGCAGCCGAAAAAAGAAAACCTGAACTTCTCGATAATATAAAGCCTGACCAGCATGCCAGGATAAAAACAGGATTATCCGAACTCGACAGAATTCTCGGTGGCGGCATAGTAGGCGGCTCCCTAATATTACTCGGCGGAGAACCTGGCATTGGAAAATCGACACTTGCTCTTCAGCTGGCTCTGGCGCTTAAAGGAAAAGATGTACTTTATATCTCGGGAGAGGAGAGCGAAGAACAGGTCGGCATGAGAGCCCAGAGAATGAAAGACTCAAACCCGGGATGCTATATCCTCAGTGAAACTGAACTTGAAAGCATTTTTACCCATTCTGACAATATTAAACCAGGGCTGATAATTATCGATTCCATCCAGACAATCAGTACCGGGATGCTGGAGTCATCGGCAGGGTCAGTATCGCAGGTAAGAGAATGCGCCGCACAATTGCTCAAGTATTCAAAGATAACCGGAATACCAATATTTCTTATCGGACATATCACTAAGGATGGTTCAATTGCCGGTCCCAAGGTTCTCGAACATATTGTTGATGTAGTTCTCTACTTTGAAGGAGATAATAATTACATATACAGAATATTACGTGCCGTAAAAAACAGGTTTGGCTCTACATCCGAACTTGGAATCTTTGAGATGGTCGAAACAGGACTTCGTGAGGTAAGTAATCCTTCCGATCTTTTCATTAACAGGCATGAGGAATCGTTGAGCGGTATATCCATTGCAGCCACTGTTGATGGAGTCAGGCCTTTCCTTATTGAGACACAAGCTCTTGTCAGCAGTGCGGTTTACGGAACACCACAAAGAAGTTCTACCGGCTTTGATATCAGACGACTTAATATGCTTCTCGCAGTACTCGAAAAAAGGGCCGGATTCAGGCTTGCCGTCAAGGATGTCTTTCTCAACCTCGCAGGCGGGATAAAGGTCATTGACCCTGCTATCGACCTTGCAATTATCAGTTCCGTGCTCTCCTCCAACCTCGACATTCCGATTGGAAGAGAAGTATGTTTTGCCGGCGAAACGGGTTTGTCGGGTGAAATAAGACCAGTTGCAAGGGTTGAACAACGGATCAGGGAGGCTTCAAAAATGGGATTTTCAAAAATATATATATCCAAATATCATAGAAATGTAATATCCGACAGACTTAACATTGAAATAATTCCGGTAGGCAAGATCGAACATCTTGTAAAATCTCTTTTCAGCTGATTCTTTTACCAGACATAAAAAAGGCCTGGTGAACTTTCTGATATGGATTCCCAGGCCTGATATTTTATTAACTGCATGCTTTAATATCTTTCCCTTCTGTGGTTATCTCTAACCGAACTTGCCTTGTTAATCTGATCACAGTCGAGGTCAATCTTGAAATTTGAAGGACGTTCAAATTCGTCTGCTTCCATTATCCCAAATTGCGGATCGGCATATAATTTTTTCAGGAAGATGGCAAAAACAGGGAGAGCCATATTTGCACCCTGCCCCTCACTGAGGGTTTCAAAGTGAATTGACTGATCTTCCCAACCGCTCCAGACACCACCTACAAGATTGGGAGTGACACCCATAAACCATCCGTTGGCATGGTTCTGTGTGGTACCGGTCTTTCCGCCTATCTGGTTTGTCAAGTTGTAGGGATCTCTTCTAAGCCTTTGTCCTGAACCAGTATTTACCACACCCTGAAGAAGATATAGCATCAGATACGCCTGCTCTTCGCTGAGAACCTCTTCAACTTTCGGTGTGAAACGTGAGATGGTATTACCATTTTTATCATCAATCCTTGTCACATACATTGGGCGGGTATAAACTCCTTTATTGGCAAAAGTTCCATAGGCGCCTACCATCTCCTCAAGCTTAATATCAGAGGTTCCAAGAAAAATGGAAGGGACTGGGTCAATATAACTTCTTATTCCCATTTTTTTCATCAGGTCAGTAACGGCAGTAGGTTTGAACTGCTGCATCAGGAAAGCCGAAATATAATTTTCCGACTGAGCCAGCCCCCAGGCCAGGGTCACCATCTTGCCATGGTACTCTTTTGGACCTGAACTTCGTGGAGTCCACGATGAATCATTAGGCAGAATGAAAGTCCTTGGTATGTTTTCAACCTCATAGCAGGGTGAGAAACCGTTCTGCATAGCTATAGTGTAGAGGAAAGGCTTGATTGTACTTCCAACCTGTTTTCTCTGCTGGGTAATGGCATCGTATTCAAAATATCTGAAATCGGGTCCCCCCACATAGGCTTTCACATAGCCATTGTGAGGATCTTCGACCAGGAAGGCTGACCTGATAAAATATTTGTAATACCTGATCGAGTCGAGAGGGGTCATCACCGTATCGCGCTCCCCCTTCCAGGAGAAGACAGTCATACGTGCCGGGGTATTAAAAGCAAGCATAATAGAGTCTTCAGGGACACCCCTTTTACTCATAAGAGAATACCTTCTGCTCTGCTTTACTGATCTGAAAATCAGCTCATCGACTTCCTGTTTCGACATGTCATTTGAATATGGAGGATTCCTGAAGCCTCTGGCCCTCTTGTAAAAATCGGGCTGAACCTCTTTTGAAAGATGTTCTGTGAGAGCCTCCTCAGCATATTTCTGCATCTTCGAATTAAGGGTGGTATAAATTTTTAAGCCATCCCTGTAGATGTCATAACCAGAACCATCTGGTTTCCTGTGCTTGTTGCACCAGCCATAGAGTTGATTATTCTGCCATTCCCACATTGCGTCGTCATAGGAGGCCTGCTGAACATATTTGCTCCGGTCGGGCTCCGGCTTTTTCATGGTATTTGTAAGATATTGCCTGAGATAGGTCGCAAGCCCTGAATTATGATCTTCTTTTCTAAAATTAGTTATAATGGGAAGTTTCTTTACAGAATCGGCAACCGATGGGGTGATATATCCATATTTTTCCATCTGGGTCAGAACTGTATTTCTCCTCAGAAGCATCAGGTCATGGTTTCTCAAAGGATTATAGCGCGTTGAAGCTTTAAGCATTCCAACCAATACCGCTGCCTGTTGAAGGTTTAGTGAATCGGGGCTTGTATTGAAATATACCCTTGCAGCCGACTTTACACCAATTGCATTATAACCGAAATCAAACTTATTCAGGTACATGGTCAGAATCTCATCCTTGGTATAACTCCGCTCCAGTTTAACAGCCGTCTGCCATTCCTTGAATTTTGATACACTCAGATTAACCCGTCGCATGAACGAAGAGACTCTGGCTGTATCCCTTGGATAAAGCTGTTTTGCAAGCTGTTGAGTAATAGTGCTTCCTCCACCTGTTCCCTGACCAAGTAGTATTGTACGGATTGCTGCCCTGCCCAGGCCACGGACATCAATGCCTGAATGCCTTGTATATCGTATGTCCTCGGTTGCAACAAGGGCATCAGTAAGATAATGAGAGAGATCTTTGTAATCAGTCCACATCCGGTTCTCGACACTGATCTTTCCTAGCAGGACACCGTCCTCGGAATAGACTTCTGCGGCGAGATAATATTCAGGATTCTCGAGTTCAATGAATGAAGGCATCCTGCCAAACTTCTCCTTCGATATCAAGATGAAAAGCATGATAATGAAAGCGAATGGAAAAATGAACAATGCCCAGAACCATATCAGATATTTTCTGTTTTTAATTTTGCCTTTCATTTACTTCAGTGTTTGCGCCAAAAATAGTAATAAAAAAAAGATTGTTAGTGGTAAATTTTGAAGTTTGGTCCCTAATTCATTTACTTTGTCGCTTGGAAAATGAACTAAAATTCCTTTAATGATCGAAAATCTAGTTATTGTTGAGTCGCCTGCAAAAGCGAAAACTATTGAGAAATTTCTGGGAAAAGATTTCCGGGTTGTTTCTAGCTTCGGACATATCAGAGACCTGGCCAAAAAAAACCTTGGTATTGATGTTGAGAAAAACTTTACTCCCAATTATGAGATCCCTAAGGAGAAGGCCAAGGTAGTAAGCGAATTGCGAAAAGCTGCTGCGGAATCGAAGCATGTCTGGATTGCCTCCGACGAGGACCGCGAGGGAGAGGCTATCGCCTGGCACCTCGTAAATGTTTTAAAACTTGATCTGGATTCTACAAAAAGAATAGTCTTTCACGAGATAACCAAAGAGGCTATCACCGCTGCCATTGAAAATCCGAGGCTTGTCGATATGAACCTTGTAAATTCGCAACAGGCCAGGAGGATACTCGACCGTCTGGTCGGCTTTGAAATATCCCCGGTTCTCTGGAAGAAGGTTCAGCCCTCACTCTCTGCAGGAAGGGTACAATCTGTAGCCGTCCGGCTTATTGTTGAACGTGAAAGGGAGATCATCTCGTTCAAATCTGAATCCTCATTCAGGATAACAGCCGGATTTTTAACTGAAAAGGGTTCTGATACCACACTGCTTCTTAGGTCAGAGGCTTCAAAAAGATTCCAGGGTGAGAATGAAGCACTTGAGTTCCTTGAAGTATGCAGTAAATCAGATTATTCCGTTGCCAATGTGACAGTGAAACCCGGAACCCGTTCTCCGGCTCCTCCCTTTACAACCTCAACACTTCAGCAGGAAGCTTACCGCAAACTAAGTTTTTCAGTAGCACAGACAATGGCTGTGGCTCAGAAGCTTTACGAAGCCGGAAGGATAACATATATGAGGACCGACTCGACAAATCTTTCACAACTTGCTCTGGGCAAAGCGAAGGAGGTTATATCTTCTGAGTTCGGAGAAAAATATTCCAGAACACGCCAGTTTGCGACTAAAACAAAAGGAGCCCAGGAAGCACATGAGGCTATCAGGCCAGCCTACCTCGACAACCCCTCTGTTGCTGGCAGCCTTAATGAGAAAAAACTCTATGACCTGATCTGGAAAAGAACTATTGCTTCCCAGATGGCCGACGCTGAAATTGAGAAGACAACAATAACCATCGGGATGAATAACTCACCTGTCACCTTCCTGGCTGTTGGTGAGGTCATTAAGTTTGATGGCTTTCTGAAGGTTTATTCCGAGTCGAACGATGCCGACAACGGTGATGAGGACAAGGATATCATTCCTCCGGTTAAAAAGGGGATGCCGCTATGGTATGAAAATATTACAGCCACTCAGAAATACAGTGCACCTCCTCCCCGCTACACTGAAGCAAGCCTTGTTAAGAAACTTGAGGAATTGGGCATTGGAAGACCTTCAACTTATGCACCTACAATCTCAACAATTCAGAACAGGGGCTATGTTTCCCGCGAGGACCGCCCTGGTGAAAAACGTCTTATAAAAATCCTTGCCCTCCAGAAAGGGAAAATAGCAGCAACTACAAAGACAGAGGTTGCAGGAAAGGAAAAATCAAAACTCTTCCCTCAGGATATAGGTATGATAGTGAATGATTTCCTTACAGAGAATTTTATTGAGATCGTCGACTACAACTTTACAGCAGGGGTTGAAGAACAGTTCGACGAAATAGCGCTCGGGAACCTTAAATGGACCGGTATGCTGCAGGAGTTTTACGCCCCTTTCCATAAAACAGTTACTGCAACGCTTGAAAAGAAAGAGCGAAAGACAGGGGTCAGGGTACTTGGAAATCACCCCGAAACAGGAGAACCAGTCACAGTAAGGATGGGAAGATTTGGTCCTGTAGCACAGGTTGGTGATACTTCAAATGAAGGGAAACCGAGGTTCGCAAGCCTCTCCAAAAACCAGCTTCTGGAAACAATAACTCTAAAAGAGGCACTCGATCTCTTCAGGCTTCCCCGCTCACTCGGTGAACACGACGGAGGTGAAATGGTGGTTGGAGTTGGTAAATTCGGACCCTATATAAGGTATAAAAGTAAATTCTATTCGTTGAAAAAAGGGATTGACGATCCATATTCCGTTACTGTAGAAAGAGCCCTGGAGATCATTAATGAAAAAAATGAAAGTGATCAGAAAAAGGTTATTAACGACTTTGGCGACATCAAACTCCTCAACGGGAGGTACGGACCATATCTCTCAAAAGACAAATTGAATTACCGGCTTCCCAAAGGAACTGATGCTGAAAAGCTGACAAAGGAAGATTGCATCCAGATAATTGAAAGCAGCGATAAAACTAAAAAGAGCTCCTGACAAACATGATTAACCTGAATGATTATTTTGATCCTGTTTCTATCGATGGCCCTGATTTTGAACATCTGACAGGCCCCGCTATTTTCCCGCATAATATTTTTGTGCATACTGAAAGTAGTCGTATCGGCGATTTAAAAAAATTCCGAATGGCCATAATCGGAGTTCCCGAAGGGAGAAATTCGCCAAATTCCGGATCAGCGAAAGGGCCTGATGCCATCAGAAAACAGCTTTACCAGCTGTCAAAAATTCCGGGTCGCCCGGGAATTATCGATCTTGGAAATATGAAACAGGGGATCTCATTCCGGGATACTATTGCAGGACTCTCGGATATCCTCTCTTTTCTGCTCCATGAAAAAATCTTCCCGGTTATCTTAGGCGGAAGTAGTGCCCTTGTCCCGGCCTTCGTCCGGGCCCTGTCGAAATTCACCGAAGGCTATACGCTGGCAGCCGTCGACCCAAGGATAGATTACAGCAACGAAAGGAAAGAGCCTGACTCATATAACTACCTGAATACCATTATGGGCAATGGAAAAAGCAGGTTTCGTCATTACATTAATATTGGATATCAGACTTATCTCAACGACCAGCAGGTTATAAACAGGTTCATTAAAAGGAGGTCGGAACTCAACAGGATAGGCGATGTTCGTCAGACCATAAGTCTTACCGAGCCTCTCCTGAGAGATTCTGATGCTGTGGTGTTCGACATCTGCTCAGTTCGGCAGTCAGATGCTCCGGGGACCTACTCCCCATCACCTAACGGTTTTTATGGCGAGGAGATATGCCTGCTGGCACGATATGCCGGAATATCAGATAATATAAAGTTGTTTGGGCTGTTTGAAGTAAATCCCGAACTTGATATCCGTAATCAGACTTCTGGTCTTGCCGCACAGATCATCTGGCTTTTTCTTGAAGGCTTTGCGCAGAAACAAAATGAATCACCGGCATTGGCCTCCGGCAACTCAGGCAGGTTTGTCAGGCATTATGTCAGGCTCACCGGCCTTAACGATGATCTTGTATTTTTAAAGAGCAATCTTACCGACAGGTGGTGGATGGAAGTACCCTCGGGAAGTTTGAAACCCTCATTCATTGCCTGCTCATATGATGACTATCTAAGGGCCGGTAGGAATGAATTGCCCGACAGATGGGTCAAGGCAATGGAAAGAGAAAAACCCTGATCACCCCTTAATTTGAGATCCCTGTTTCAAATTTCCTTTATCAATTTATTTAAGCATCTTATCAATTTAAGCCCTGTTGTGATAAAATAAATAATCATTAATTTGTATTGAAAAGGTATTTTTATTTCCTTTACGGGTTGAACAGATGTGCTTCGCCTCAAAAAGTCAAAAAGTGAAGAAAATAGGTATAATATTTCTTTTTTGGGCTGCAATATTGCAGCAGGCATCGCCTCAGCAGGATCCTTTGTCGAGCCAGTATATGTTTAATACAATGACATATAACCCTGGTGTGGCAGGCGTTTCGGGAATGATCTGTGCCACGGCCCTCAACCGGCAGCAATGGGTCGGATTTACAGGAGCCCCGTCAACTACAATATTCAATATCAGTGCCCCGGTAGCTCCCTTTAAGATAAAAAGCGGAGTCGGCTTGCTCGTTGAAAGCGATAATGTGGGCTTCGATAAGGATATAAATATATCACTCGCCTATTCCTATCTGGCCGATGTAGGACCAGGAAAGCTGGGGATTGGTATTAACCTTGGAATGCTCAACCAAACGCTTAATCCTACCTGGCAGATCCCAACCGGTGAATCACATACGCCTGCTTCAGGCGATCCGCTTATACCCGAGAACAAAGAAAGTTATCTTGCCTTTGATGCAGGAATGGGACTTTATTATAAAACTGATAATTATTATGCCGGATTTTCGGTGACACATATTAACCAACCTAAAATTAAATTCTCAAAGGGAACTCCCTACGTAAGCAGGCATTATTATCTGACGTCAGGGTATAATCTTCAGTTAGCCAACCCCTCTCTTGAACTTTTACCTTCAGTTTTTGTCTTTAGCGATGGAAAAGCCTTGCAGTTTTCTGTAACTTCTCTGATCAGATACAATAAAAAAGCATGGGGTGGCGTTTCTTACAGAGCCGGAGATGCGATTATCGGAATTGTCGGGATTGAGTTATTCAACGGTATAAGACTTGGTTATGCTTACGATTTTACAATATCCAGTATGAAAACTAACACCAGCGGATCACATGAATTCATGGTCAATTATTGCTTTGACCTGAACCTCGGAAAGAGCCCGATGAGATATAAAAGTATAAGGTTTTTATGAATTGTGAAAAAATTTAACTTACTTGCAGTATATAATTCTTAGTAGTATGAAAAAGGTAGCCCTAACTTCTCTGATAATACTCGGTTTCTTAATCGGATGCCGTTCGACAAATAATGGCGAACTCACTGGAGTATTGGACAGAAAAAAGTATTTTGAACCAGAGCCACTTGAAATGGCCTTCATCCCTGCCGGCAGTTTTGTAATGGGTCCAAGTGATCAGGATGCCGTTTTTGCTAATAACAGCATCTCTAAAACCGTTACAGTCGATGCCTTCTGGATGGATCAGACAGAAATAACAAATAATAAATACCGTCAGTTTGTATATTGGGTGCGTGACTCAATTCTCAGGACAAAACTTGCAGGTGCCGGAGTTGCTGACCGCGACTACTTTATGACCGACAAGGAAGGTAACGTTCTTGATCCAAACAGACTCGACTGGAGCGAAAAAATAGTCCCTGATGAAGAGACTACAAAAGCCACCATCGAAGAGATGTTTTATCCTCCTGAAGAGAGATTTAACGGTAAAAAACAGGTCGATGTAAGGAAGCTGAATTATTCCTATTTCTGGGTCGATTACCAGCAGGCTGCAAAAGCAACCTATAAATTTGATTATGCAACCAGCACTGGAAAATACGAAGGACATTATCTCGATGCAGACGGAAACTCAACTCAGGTTAAAGACCGCTCTTCCTATATCAAACATAATGTTGTCAACGTCTATCCCGATACCTTGTGCTGGATCAGAGACTTCACCTATTCATTCAACGATCCTCAGGCATCACTCTATTTCTGGCATCCTTCATTCGATAATTATCCCGTTGTTGGTGTTACCTGGGTTCAGGCAACAGCATTCAGCATCTGGAGAACCGATTATATGAACTCAGCCCTCAGGAGAAACGGAGTAGCAGAAGTAAGCAAATACAGACTTCCTCTCGAAACAGAATGGGAATATGCTGCCAGGGGCGGACTCGACCTCTCTATGTATCCATGGGGCGGACCTTACACACGTAATTACAAAGGATGCTTCCTTGCAAACTTCAAACCCCTTCGCGGCAACTATATTGACGATGGAAACGTTTATGCCGGAAAAGTTGGTTCATACGAACCCAATGAATATGGTCTGTACGATATGGCAGGAAACGTTGCAGAATGGACATGCTGCGCGTACCATCCTTCAGCATATATTTTCCAGCACGATCTTCAGCCAAACTATGAGTATAATGCAACTTCCAAAGACCCGGCTGTTATGAAAAGAAAAGTTATCCGTGGCGGTTCCTGGAAAGATATAGCATATTTCCTTCAGACCAGCACCAGGGACTTCGAATATCAGGATTCAGCTAAGTCATATGTAGGATTCAGGAATGTCAGATCCTATATTGGTGTCAACAATTAATTATTGAAACAATTCTTAAATAATAAGGGATATGAGCCTAGCAGATATAGTACAGAGCAGCGGTTGGAAAAATTTTATCGCTAAACTTTATGGTTTTGGCGCTTCGGTTGTAATTGTTGGTGCTCTATTCAAGATTCAGCACTGGCACGCAGCTGGTCCAATGCTTACGATCGGACTTCTTACTGAGTCGGTTATCTTCTTCTTCTCAGCTTTTGAACCCTTGCATGAAGAGGTTGACTGGACACTTGTATATCCTGAGCTGGCTGGTATTCACGAAGGAGAATCACCCGAACTGGCTGCAGCAGCAACTGGAGGCAAATTCCGCGGAGCAGTAACTGGCGGTTCAACTACAGGAATCGGAAGTACTGGAGCTATTGGAGGTTCCGGCTATGGTGGCGGAGGCGGATTTGGCGGAGGCGCCGGATCGGCTGCCCTGGCAAAATTCGATGAGATGCTTGAAAAATCGGAAATAACACCCGAGCTTTTCCAGAAACTTGGCGTTGGTATCAGAAAACTTGGTGAATCAACGGCCAACATGAATACAATGGGTGATATTTCTCTTGCCTCAACAAAGTATATGGAGTCAATTAACGGTGCAACTGAATCGATGGGAAAACTTTCTGACTCATATCAGAGCACTGCAAAGGTCATAAATGAGACCGGTTCTGCATACCGAAACATGGCAGATTCATTGTCGGTAATTGAGCTTGGTGGCAAATCATACCAACAGCAGCTTGAAGTGCTCAACAAGAACCTTTCTGCTCTTAACACTGTATATGAACTACAGCGAAAAGGGGCCGATGAGCATGTTAAAGAGTCTGAAGTCCTTCACAAAGGAATTCAAAACCTCATGAAAGATCTCTCTGATTCTGCAGGGGATACAAAAAAATACCGTGATCAGATAACAAAACTTAATGATAACCTGTCGGCGCTGAACAACGTTTATGGGAATATGCTGGCTTCTATGAATGTTAAATAGAGTGGCTTTTTTATATAATTAAACTTCATACAAAATGGCTCACGAAAAGCTATCTCCCCGGCAAAAGATGATCGGAATGATGTACCTGGTGCTCACCGCCATGCTTGCACTTAACGTATCAAAGGAGGCTGTTGAAGCATTTAAAAGAGTTGACAAGGGCCTTACTACATCAGTAGAGAACTACGCCAAGAAAAACAATATAATATACAGCGATTTCGACAGGGCTGCAGCAGAGAATCCGGCTAAAGCAGAAAAATTAAAGACAACTGCCTATCAGGTTAAAGAGAGGGCCGACGAAGCCTTTAATTATTTACAGACCATTAAAAAAGAGATAATATTACAAGCAGAAGGTCCTGAAACTGATGCAATAAAAGGTGATGAAATTATTGTTGAAAATGTTAAAAGGATTGATGAGACAAATATACCTTCAGAAATTCTTATCGGATCTACCGAAAACGGTAAAGCCACTGTTCTGAAAGCTCTCCTGTCTGATTACCGCGAGTTTCTGATCACAACCCTTGAGGGCAGAAATCCTACAGCAGAAGAGGTAATCAGAAAGAGCATAACCACAGAAGATGGCAGGGACCCTGACGGACAGAAAACCCGATGGGAGAATATGACCTTCCAGACTATGCCTCTTGTTGCAGTAATCACCATCCTCTCGGAAATGCAGCTTAATGTAAGGAACGCAGAGACTGAAGTACTCAATTTTCTTTATGCGCAGATCGACGCCTCTTCATATAAGTTCAACAGACTGAAAGCTATTGTAATACCAACCACAAACTGGGTTACATTAGGAAGCGATTATGAAGCAAAAGTCTTCATTTCTGCTACCGATACTACTCAGACACCTGATATAACAGTTGCAGGTTCAAAACTTCCTCTCGATGACGCAGGGAGAGGGATCTACAGGGCAAAGGCAACCAGCCTCGGACCAAAGAAATGGGGAGGGGTTATCGCTTTTAAAGGTCCTGATGGTACAATTAAAAATTACAACTTTGATTCTGATTATACGGTAGGTGAACCCAATGTTATTGTATCGGCAACAGCTATGAACGCGATGTATATGGGTATTCCCAATCCCATTGATGTCTCTGTTCCCGGAGTAAGCCCCGATAAAATAAAAATCAGAATAGTAAACGGTTCTTATACTACAGATAAGGTTAAAAATACAAAGGGTGAAAATTTCCCCGGAAGCTGGGCTGTTAAGCCAAATGCTGTGGGCCAGAATGTCCAGGTGCTTGTTTCGGCCGATGTAAACGGGAAGACAGTTCAGTATGCACCATACGATTTCAGGGTAAAACCACTGCCCTCTCCTGTTGCTGTATTCGGCGGTAAAAGTACCGGTAGCATACCAAGGGCATCTGCGGCTGCTCAACAGGGAGTCTTTGCAATAATGCCTGACTTCGATTTTGACCTGACATATACCGTTACAGGGTTCTCTGTTCTCTATTCTGACAACAGGGGTGACTTTGATGAGCCTAGCACAAACAGTAATCTAACACAGAAACAAAAAGATCTCATCCAACGCCTTGCCAGGGGTAAAAACTTAATTATTAAAGATATAAAAGCATTGGGACCTGATGGAAAGGTTAAGGATCTGCTCCCTATTGTACTTAAAATAGACTAGTTATCAAATAAACGTAACACTATGAATAAGAAAATTCTTTTGGGAATATTTGCTATCGCCATCTCTTGCGGAATGAAGGCACAGACCGCTGTGACCGACCCCGGGGACAAAGGTAGTATCAAACCAATTTATGAGAAATCTATCAATGAAGCCAGAAAAATAAATTATCCATATCTGCGCGAAGCCGATGTAGTATGGTCACGTTATGTATACCGCCTCATTGACCTCCGGGAAAAGATCAATCAGGCTCTCTATTATCCTATCTCCCCTACACTCGATGGCAGGCAGAATTTTATCAATATCCTTCTTAAAGAGATTAAAGACGGCAAACTAACCCCTTATGATCCTCTTGAGACAAAAGTTCCTACAACATATTCTGATATCACAGGAAAGATGGGAGCTACAACCAAGGTTGAAACCATAACAATTAATGCTGCAGGTGCAACACGTGATACAACTATAACACAGGATGCCAAACCTGAAGATGTTAAGCAGCTTTTGCTTTACGAAGAGTGGTATTTCGATAAGAAATTATCAAGGCTCGATGTCAGAATTATAGCTATACAGCCATTCTACATGGCCTATGACGAACAGGTTGGCAGAGTCATGAAAAAGCCCCTTTTCTGGATAAATTATAATGATGCAAGGGATGTTCTGGCCACTAAAGAGGTATACCAGGAAAACAATGATGCACAGAGGCTATCCTTTGATGATATGTTTATGCAGAGAAAATTCGGAAGTACTATTGTCGGCATATCAAACGTATATAACGACAGGATGATTGCCGATTACGAAGTTGGAAAGTACTCTCTTTTTGAAGCTGACAGGATTAAGAATGAGCTTTTTAACTGGGAACACGATCTCTGGGAATACTAGAATAACAATATAAAAAGAAAGGCCGGAAATATCCGGCCTTTCTTTTTATATATGTTTGTCACCCGTTGACTTTCTTACATCCTCAAGGTAGAGCTTTATATTCTGCTCTTCCTCCTTTTTGACAATGAGAAGAACGTCATCCGAATCAACCACTATATAATCTTCAAGCCCCTGCACTACGGCCACTTTATCGGGAGGCATATTATAAATATTGCCCTTCGTATCATATGAAAAGACATTCCCTCTAACATGGGCATTATGCTTCTTGTCAAGAGTTGAGTGCTGGTAGAGCGAACTCCAGGTACCCAGATCGGACCATCCGACATCAGAGCCCATTACATATACATTGTCGGCCTTTTCCATTATGCCATAATCAATTGAGATGCTTCTGCACTCGGCATAAATTCTTTTTATGAAACTTTTTTCACTATCGGTTCCGAAGATATTCTTCCCCTCCTCGAAAACAGAATAGGTATCAGGAAGGTACTTCTCAAATGCTGAAATAATAGATTTTATGTTCCAGATAAATATACCTGAGTTCCAGTAGAAATCACCGCTTTCGAGAAATACCTTTGCCAGCTCAAGATCGGGTTTCTCTGTAAATGTCTTTACTTTCAGAAGGTTAACGAATCCATTTACGGGTCTCTTCTGGTCGGCCTGTATATAACCGTAACCTGTTTCCGGCCGGTCGGGCTTTATTCCAAGTGTAAGGAGTGCGTCATTCTTTTCAGCAAATTCATAGCAATTCTGTATTATCCCGCTGAATTTATCTTCCATTACAATCAGGTGATCAGCCGGAGTCACTGCGATAACAGCCTCAGGATTTTCCTTGAGTATCCTGAAGGTTCCATAGGCAAGACATGGTGCAGTATTCCGGCGAAAAGGTTCCGCCAGAACACGCGAAGGATCTATCCCCAGTTGTTCAATAACCAGTTCCTTGTGATCGGAGCTGGTTACTATGAAAATGTTATCTGCAGGGCATGTTTTTTTGAACCTCCTGAAAGTTTGCTGTATAAGGGTCTCCCCTCTTCCTAAAATATCAAGAAACTGTTTTGGTTTTTCACTCCGGCTCAGGGGCCAGAAACGGCTGCCTACTCCTCCAGCCATTATTATAGCATACCTGTTATCCATATCAGATAGTATTTGTTCCGATTTTTTGTAAATATATAACTAATTATCCATCGCTGTTTAAAAACCAATATAGCAGAAATACGTTAATTATTAGTAATTTTATGCGCAATTAATTAACGTCATGATAAAATTTCTGACACTAGTTGGGAATTACTTCATTCTTCTGAAGAAGGTATTCTCAAAACCGGAGAAGCCGTCGGTTTACTATAAACAGACGATGAGAGAACTTGTGTTTCTCGGGCTGAATTCAGTTGGTATTATAGCCATAATTTCGTTTTTCATGGGGGCAGTTATTACACTTCAGACGGCCTATAACACTGAGAATCCGATATACCCGAAGTATCTTATTGGCCTTGGTTGCCGCGATTCGATGATACTTGAATTTTCATCTACCATTTCTGCTCTTATCCTGGCAGGAAAAATTGGTTCAAACATAGCTTCCGAAATTGGTACCATGAGGGTTACGGAACAAATTGATGCCCTTGAGATTATGGGCGTTAATTCGGCTTCTTACCTGATCCTGCCCAAACTGGTGGCTACTATTATTTTTAATCCCATCCTCACACTTCTGGCAATAGCAGTTGGAATAACAGGAGGAGGGCTGGCCGGATGGTTCTCGGGGGTAGTTACTCCTGAAAGCTATATTTATGGTATCCAGTATGAATTCATTCCCTATTATATCACCTATTCTGAAATAAAAACGGTCTTCTTCGCATTTATTATAACCAGCATCTCTGCCTTCCAGGGATATTATGTGGAGGGAGGTTCACTCGAGGTGGGCAAAGCCAGCACAAAAGCGGTAGTCTACAGCAGTCTTCTCATCCTTCTCTTCAATGTTATTCTTACTCAACTCCTGTTGTCATGATAACTGTCAAAAACCTTAATAAATCCTTTAATGGCCACAGGGTTCTTGAAAATATATCCGTTGTTTTCGAAACTGGAAAAACAAACCTTATCATTGGCCAGAGTGGTTCCGGGAAAACAGTCTTACTCAAATCAATAG
This sequence comes from uncultured Bacteroidota bacterium, assembly GCA_903865465.1. Classification (GTDB taxonomy): domain Bacteria; phylum Bacteroidota; class Bacteroidia; order Bacteroidales; family VadinHA17; genus LD21. Next base: position 11,915 of record CAIPJU010000380.1, on the reverse strand, counting down.
TCGGATTACATGATGCAGACAGCGGTGAAGTCTGGTTTGAAGATACCCTGTTCAATAAACTTCCTTTTTTGGAAAAGAAGGTTATACGCAGTGAAATGGGAATGCTCTTCCAGGGTAGCGCACTCTTCGATTCCCTTACCGTTGAACAGAACGTCCAGTTCCCTCTGGATATGTTTACCAACAAAACCAATGAAGAGAAGATCGAGAGGGTCAATTTTTGCCTGAAACGGGTAAATATCCTGAACTCTAATCAGCTCTTCCCCTCTGAGTTATCGGGAGGTATGAAGAAAAGAGTAGCAATTGCCAGAGCCATTGCATTGAATCCGAAATATCTTTTTTGCGATGAGCCTAACTCCGGACTCGACCCGCTTACAGCGATAGTCATCGACGAACTGATTAAAGAGCTTACCATGGAGTATTCAATGACTACCATCATTAATACTCACGACATGAACTCTGTTATGGAGATTGGCGAGAAGATAATATTTATCAGCAAGGGTCTGAAATGCTGGGAGGGCGATAAAAATGAGATCCTTATATCTGATTGCGGACCTCTTAATGACTTTGTCTTCGCTAATTCGCTTGCTAAAAGGCTGAGATCGGAATACAGGAAATAAAAGCCTACTTTTTTAACTCTTCGTAATCGACATAATCCCCCGTATCTTTTGATATCTTTTTGCCTGTTCCGGGTCCTTTTGTTTCGTTCCCGGATACCTTTGAGGAACCCTTCTCTTCAGTAGCCCTGACTAATGCCCGAACCAGCAGGTATACTATTAAGCCAATTAAAAAATAACGAACTAAAACCATCCCCCCTGAAAATTATCTTATATCAACCATTGGTCTGTCAACCGCTTTCTTAACCTTGTTGCCAAAGACAACGTTCATTCCAAGCCGCAGATTTAAAGTATGCCAGTCGTACGGAAGAGGAATTGAGCTTTTACTGTCGATTATAATCTTATTCCATTCGATAGGTATTTTATCGGCCAGTAGATAAAACTGAAAAAAACCTGCCCTTAGTGCCAACCCTGCTCCCACGTTATCATATCTGTTGTTTTCAGCAGTATAGCAGAGGCTTGCCGACAATGCACTGCCAAGGTTTACATTTGCCGATAATGTTGCTGCCTCACGGATCTGTTTGCCAATAAACCTTGTGTAGGACATAAGCCCCAATGAGACATTTGGAGTCAGAGAATAGCTTCCACCCAAAGTAACTCCAAAAGGAAGATATGTTGTGAAAGGATTATTCTGATCTGTTGCTTTTACTGAATTCTTCAGGGAATCTACAAGCTTATTACTTACTTCGTCAAATGTTTTGTTGCCCTTGATTACCTCCTTCATATCGAAGCCGCTGAACTCGAAACTGCTCTTCGAAACAAGGTTGGTAACATCCCTTGTCCACCTTATATAACCAAGATCGGTGACTGCTGCCGACAGGTTAAGCCTGTCATTAACTTCATATGCTGCACCGAGATCAAGGCTGAAACCCAGATTTCGAGTATTCATTATATAGCTTGCAATCTGGCTGCCAGTCTTAAGCTGGGAGTCATCGAACTGAACATCGGTAATATCACCTGTATCAGGATCTTTTATAACCTTCACGGGAGCGCTTACATTCAAACGGAGATCAGCATTCAGGGTATGAACATAATCATTGCTGACAGCTATCGAAAATGCACGGTTATCAATTGATGCATCAGCAATCCCAAGCAGGACTTTAGCCTTTACTCCCAGCCTGAGTTTATTGTTTATATTTTGGGAATAGCCTATTCCTGCTTCGTGATAATACCTTATATCTCCCCTGAATGAAGAAAGATCAATTTTGCTTCCGGCAAACTGCTCGTTACCTGAAAGGGCCAGCTTGAAAAGATCACCCGGAATTACAATGTTGGCTTCAAACTTCTCGTTCAGATCAAAAAAGAGATATCCGCTCTGGCCTATTGCAAAACCAAGACTGAAAAGCTGTATTGTAGTCTGTGGATTAATAGAGTTCTTATCCTTTATTTTAGAGAGGAAATCTCCAATTTTAAAATAAGGATGAAGAAAAGTAAATACAGAATCGGCTGATTGCCTCTTAAGAAACACATCCGAGAAATTCAGGAAGTTGTTATTTACGCCAAGGTTAATACCTGAAATTACAGGCAGCCCGATTGAGACAGAATTTGAAGGTCTGAAGGCAGGATTGGCCAGATGATTCTGCGGAATATTCATAAAATATAGAACCTGACTATTCTGAGCTGATGCGCCGGCGGTTGCAATGATTGCCAGCATAATTAGTATGTACTTATTTCTCCTCATCATATTCGAACTATTCACTCAGGTTTTGTATTGAATCTAAAGTCGGAAAAATCAAATTTAAGATTCGATTTTAGCACAACTGCGGCAATAAAATCAATCGTGTTGTCAGAATATATCATGACTGCTTTTGTTCCGTTATCCGGAGTCTTAAGCGTGAATGTAAAGATAATTCTGTCAGTACTGTCGGCACTATTAATAAATTCCTTTGTAAAGTCAATAGTAGTTTTCGTCTCTGTGGCTCCTGTTGACTTTCCATTAGCATTAGTTGGTGAAGCTTTCAGCAAATCAGTGGCAAGAATTGTACTCTTTATAGTCTTTGAAATGGTATCATAAAGGCTAACACTTACAGAGGCGTCAGTCGGGAAGCCATTCTTTGCCTTTAAGATCATACGCATAGTGCTAAGGTTCTGCGGATTTACCGGGCTATCGCTGTTACCGAGATTCCCTTTAATAAAATTCTTTACTGTATCGCTGAACTGGAAGTCATTCAATTTCATATCCAATGGTACTTCAACCTCCATTGAAGCTGTAAAATTGCTGCTGTCGCCAAAGAAGTAATTATCTCTCAACCCGGTATTTCCTGACGGATTCATTTTAACATTACCGTAATAAGAGGCAAATTCCGGGGGCATCGAAAGTAGACCTGCCAGAGAGGAGTTATCTTTATTTATCAAAAATGAAGAACTTATTTTCCTGCTTGCAGGAGCAATGGGAAAATCAAGGTCTACCGGTGTAAATCCGAGATCAAGACTATCGTTGTTTCTGATTCCCCAGGAATTCAGGGTGAGAAGGATAGGCATCGCAAAGGAGTTGTTGTAACTCATTCTGACAACAGGATCAGTTAGTTTTATACTTCCTGAAATATGTTTTAATACATTCTTCATTTTCAGATCAACCCTGTCGTATTTAATATCGCTGACTAACTGACCAAAGTAACCCCTCACATAATCGTAAGAAGGATTTGCTATATTTATTTCAAAATCAACACTGTTTTGCGAATCAAAATCAACCAAGGCTCCTCCCGAATTTACAGAAAGGATATTTTCCATTGGCACCCTGTTATAGGGATGATTGTGATCATTCCCCATATAGAACACTGTATTGCTGATATCAAATGAACCTCCTATTGAACTGTTTGGATTAAGGTTTAAATTGGCAACAAATGGAATATCTGCCTGCAGTACGTCAGAAAGCTTTATCCTGAGAGCCACGCCTATCGCGCAATTTGAATGCGCATTGTATTCCATATTGCCCGACAGCGTTTTCAGCTCAACAATTTCCATCCCGTGCCCGGGATTAAAAGTAACAGTATCATTACTTTTAACTGATGAAACATTCTGAAGCGGAAGTACTGCCCGGCCTGATTTTACTTTAAGATCGTGTCCGGTAATGGTAACCCGTATGCCATTGTTAGTCATGCTGATAACAGCAGGTGTTGTATTACCCGGGCTCCCTGAAAGGATAATGTTGGCTGTAAGCTTATTCTGGAATGTAAGACCGGAAATGTCAATTGCAACGGTCCTTGTAAAACCCACGGGGATTGAAGTTACTGTAATTGCTGATCCGACAGGCATATGGTCAGCAGTGTTATAGATCTGAATGCTCAAATCATTTAAAGGTGCTGGCAGATTATTCTTAACAGATATATCAATGAATCCTGTTCTGAAGCTGGCAGTCGCAAAATTACTGAAAGGGATGAAATCCTTTTCTACGAGTGTCACTGGGGAGAAAGCAGGACACTGATGCGGAGCTCCGTCGTCGAAGGCAATTAACTGTGTCCTTACCGCAGGAGGGAATCCTGTACCCGAACTTATCTCATCAAGAGTGTAGGTCAAGCTACCCTGGAAAGGATCAATTGATAAATCACCAAGGGTATAGGTCTGGCTAAAAGTAACGACATTGCTGAAATCAACAAAATCATCCATTTTCCTTTTAATAACAGAATCGCTTTTAAAAATAAGCTTTACATGATGATCAGCATCAAAGACCACTGTGTCACTTTGTTTGACCATGTCGCTTAATGAGACATTCCCCTTTGCAACTGCAGCAGCCAGTGTGGGTGAAATCTGCCCTTTTTTCGACAACAGGGTCATGTCGTAACTCTCCTTTACGCAACCGCCGGTAAAAATAAACGCGATCGCTAAAATAAAGAGGAATAGTCTCGGTTTCATCATTGAAATTATTTGGTCTCAGTGTCAATTTTGTAATTATACAGGAATTTGTCAGTTCCCCCAACTAAAAGGTGCCATCCGCTCTTCTCCGACAACTTCCCAATTGAAAACATCGATGCTCCCCTCAGCGGGAAACCCTTCATAGTATCTCCGTTTTTATTTATCAGATAGATGTTTTTCTTATTAATATCAATAACACCTATTTTCCTGTCATTAGCTGAAAAAATAAAATTGATCGGGCCACCGAGATCAGGAGTTTCAAAATCTCTTGTGAAAACCTCTGATCTATTGTGATTATAAAGATACAATTTCCCCTTATCAATAAAAACATATTCGCCAAATCCATCGCCATCTATATCAAAATAATCGAAAGAGTGATCAATAGAAAAGGTACCCAGGCTGAATTTCCTTATTGTTCCATCGAAATAAAGCTGTGTTACCTTACCATCGGGGGCTGAAAAAACAATATACTGATCTTTGCCCTGGAAAAGCCGGACTGATGAGTGCAATGCTTTGGCTGCACTACCTTTAGTATTTACTTTTCTGTTCCCTGACCTGTCGAGAATGTAAACCGAATTTTCGTCTGAAACTTCAAGGTAGTCCTTCCTTCCGGCTTTAAGATAGCTTACCTGAGAGCTCACTATTCCCGGAGTATGAAAAGGTTTCCATCCCTTCACAACATTGCCGGTTTTGTCATACGAATAGATCATCTTGTCCTCTCCTGCTATAAAAAGCCTGTAATTCTGGCTGTTATCATAAGTATATAACGCAAGTGGTGAGGTCGCTGGCGAGCGAAGCTTAACAGGAAATCTCTCAACATAATTTCCGTTCCTGTCGAGTACATGAAGGTAATTCCTGCCCGCAAACAATAGTTGGTATTTTCCGTTATGAAAGTAATCAATCATATAAACTTCACCATTAATTCTTTCATTCAGTGGTACTTTCCAGAGAATCCTGCCTGCACTGTTTATAAGATAGGTATTGTTATTGACATCCTGGATAAATATCTCTTTGGCTCCTGTCAGATGATTAGTAAAAAAGAAGGGTTTAACAGCTGCCTCAGCATCAAGCAGAGTCTCCCATTCGGTATCTGGACGTTCAGCTACCTCTTCCTTGTTATACCTCACCGACAGACTGTTGTACAGCATTCCATTACTCGACGCAAACTGGTAGCCAATGGCCTTTATTTTTGAAAGGAGATCCCGGTTATTTTTAAGAAACAGGCTTATCTGTCCATTTACAATTCCTGAGAGATACCCTGTAATCCGGGCAGGTACACAATAAAAAAAATATCCTGCATTGCTTGGCAATGAGGTTTCAAACCCGCGATAAAAGGTGTCATTGGCAAGTGTTTTGTTCAGAAGATTATCATATAGAAATTTAGCCACAGTTTTGTAAGAACCACCCGATACCATAAAATTATCATAAAAAGCAAAATATGATTCATCATAACCCCTGTCAAAACCGGGTGCAAATGACCCGGCCAGTCCGTTCAGATTTACCTTGTAAACAGGAATCTTCACCTGATCATCGGGAGTGAAAAATTCTGTTTCTGCTATTCCTGATTCTTCACTCAGGAAAACTTGCACGGCTCTTTCAGAATTCTTAAGTTCGTACACAAACAGGATATTGTCTGTCGCCGTACTGTCGTGCATATCTATTACTGCCCTGGTGACCTGATCGCCTGTGACCTCCCTTAGTTTTGATGCCAGTGAGAAAATTTCCGGATTACCCGATGAAACAGAAACATGGCCCTGAGGTGGCATGACAATCGTTTCATATAGAACAGTCGAGGAAGGTAACACCCTGGATGCATTAAACTGCTTTGGTACAACATCCTTGTAAGCATAAAGAATATCGGATGAATCTGGAACATCAGTATAGCCGCTTAAAACCATCCCGTTTTCGCTGATATAAATATCACCTTCAGCTTCTCCTGCCAGCCTTGTAATAGCGTCAGCCAGTGGCTGCTCCTCAGACAAAACTGATTTCAGAAACCTGGCGAGGTTTGGAAAAACAACAAATAGATTATCCCCCTTCTTTCCTGCCGGAGTCCACACCCTTGAATAGCCGGGAAGATCACGGATATCGTCCTTTTTATACTCCTGAACAATTGCTTCTTCAATTATCCTTGCCGAACTGCTGCAGAGCAACAAACCCGATGCCAGGGCAATATAAACGCTATCAGTTGCCAGCCCTGTGTTACAGGTAAATTCCTGGAGAGATTTATTTTTGAATTTACTGTTTACCACATTACTAATTCCTGCTGATGAAAGAAACACCTTCAGTTCTTTCATCTTGAGTGATGCAGGAACTGCCATGGAAATAAGAGGGACAAGATTTCCTCTGCCGCCCGGATAGAAGGAAATTACCGAATGGGTATCGGTCAACAGCTTTCGAAAATCTTCCCTTCCGGTAACTTCTTTCAGGGATTTCACACTTCCATAAAAGCTCTCAAGACCTTTCATCTTCGCAATTTCGCCTGTGAAGCCTCTATCTGAGGATATGGAATTTAAAAAAGTATTGAGGTCAATGGTCTCTAAAATAAGGCATGCTTCTTTGGATACCGCCCTGTAAGGATCAGTGAAAATTACTTTTCTCGCTTGTATGACAAGGCAGGCTATGCCGGCAAGACATAAGACAAGAATCGCTATTGATATTATTGCAACACGTTTTCCCACTCCTTTGTGATTATTGAATAGCCTTTTTCAAAAATACAAAATAAACTATAATACCTTAATCCAAACAGATGACACGATTTTAAAATTAGTTCCTGGATAGATCTTAAGTTTGGGAATATTACCAAATCTCAGTATGTCAATGGAATAGAAGAGTAACCTTAAAGAATTTCAAATTTGAAAAATCATATATGTCATCATGCCACTTTATGATTTGGCATGGCTTTTGCATTACATATGTTGAATTCGACACTCATGATCTCTATAATATCCCCAATCATCCGGGGCAGCCAGGAAAAAAATCCTGGCTTTTTTTTATCAGAAGGGTCTGTAACCAATGATCTCCCTTACTTCCCTAAGGGTTTTTGAAGCGCTGATTCTTGCCTTTTCTGCTCCACGCGAAACAACAGTAGCAAGATATCTGTTATCGGAGAGCAGTTCATTTATCCTGAAACGGATAGGTTCCGTAACTGTTATAATATCTTCAGCCAGCTGCTTTTTCAAATCGCCATATCTGATTTCACATGCTGCATGTTTTTCTTCAAAGTATTTCAGGGTCTGAGGATCAGAAACAACGCTCATTAATGTAAAGAGGTTCTTTACAGCTTCACTTGGCTGCTGACCGGGAGTCAAAGGTCCGGTGTCGGTTACAGCCCTCATCACTTTTTTTCTTATCTCCTGTGGTGTATCGAAAAGGAAAACACCGTTTCCCTCGCTCTTTCCCATCTTTCCGCTTCCATTGAGGCCGGGGATCTTAAGGAGCTGTTTACCAAAGTTATAAGCATCAGGTTCAGGGAAGTAGGTAACATCGTACATCATATTGAATCGTCGGGCGAAATGCCTGGTCATCTCAAGATGTTGTTCCTGATCTTTCCCTACAGGAACCTTATTAGCCCTGTGCATCAGAATATCGGCAGCCATAAGAACAGGATATGTGAGCAAGCCTGCATTCACGTTACCGGGCTGAAGCCTGATCTTGTCCTTGAATGAGGCAGTACGTTCGAGCTCCCCTACATAGGCAAGCATGTTAAGAAGCAGATAGAGTTCACTGACTTCAGGAACATCACTCTGGATAAAAACTGTTGCAACTTCAGGGTCGATTCCGCATGCAAGATATTCAGCAAGTACCTGTTTAATATTTCCATGAAGGTCATCGGGGTGGGGATGAGTAGTAAGAGCATGATAATCTGCAATAAAGAAAAAGCAGTTATTCTCATTCTGCATTTTAAGAAAATTCCTTATTGCGCCGAAATAATTTCCAAGGTGCAGATTACCTGTTGACCTAATCCCGCTGACTACTGTTTCCATTTTTATTGTGATGATAAATTCAATGCAAAGCTAATTTTTTTTTCCAAATTCAGAATTGACTGGAAAATCGTACCTTTGCCCGATTAGAATAAAATGAGTATCGGGAATTACGCATTGGAATCCATTGATTTTCTTCGTTTACCCCGACCCCAAGGGGCGCGAAGAAAATCAATTGACTCCCCTCGGGGCAGGGGTAAATCAATTGATTTTCAAGCGATGCTGGATTTATTTTTGGTAATTGCCAATACTCAAATAATAAAAAATGGCCATGGAAACAACAAGACAAAAAAAAGTATCGCGCCTGATACAGAAAGAACTGGCCGACATCTTCCTTAAGAAAGGAAATGAGATTGCCCATGGGAAGCTGGTATCCATTACAAGAGTGAGGGTCAGTCCTGATCTTTCATTTGCAAAGGTTTATCTCAGCATATTCCCGCCAACCAACCAGGCTGAGATATTAACTTCGATGCAGGAACACGCCTCTAAAATAAGATTTGAACTTGGACAGAAGATAAGAACACAACTACGCATAGTACCTGACATTGTTTTTCATATCGATGACAGCCTCGACTATATTGATAACATCGATAAGCTTCTGAAAAGCTGATATTTATGCAGTACGAGCCAATTAAAAAAACTGTCGGGAAGTTCTTTTCAGGTTCCCTGGTCATGAGGAAAGTTCTTTACTGGCTTCTTGATATTCTTCTTCTCCGTACCTGGCATGTTAAAAGAGCCCTGTCGAAAATTTCACAGCATATTCCTGCCGATGCTTCCGTTCTGGATGCCGGATCGGGTTTCGGTCAGTATTCGTGGCGGATGAGCAGGATGAATAAGCTCTGGAAGATCAGGGGTATTGATATAAACAGCGACCACACAGCCGACTGCAGGAAATTCTTTTCGAAAGCCGGACTTGAAAATCGTGTTGAATTCCTTACCGGCGATCTTACTCAGCTTTCCGATACTGCCTCATATAACCTGATTATTTCGGTTGATGTTATGGAACATATTGAAGATGATAATCTTGTCTTCAGGAATTTCAACAAGGCGCTTATGCGAAATGGGCTACTGCTGATTTCGACTCCTTCTGACAAGGGAGGCTCTGATGTGCATGATGATACAGAATCTTCATTCATTGATGAACATGTAAGAGACGGATATGGGATCTCTGAAATAACCGATAAGCTTACACGGGCAGGATTCACCAACATTCAGGCCTTATACACTTACGGAAATCCCGGAAGCATATCATGGAGGCTTTCGATGAAATACCCGGTTAAGATGCTTAATAAATCGTACCTGTTTTTCATTCTCCTCCCCTTCTGGTACCTTCTTTTTTTCCCTCTTTCCATAATTCTTAACATTTTCGACCTCAATATGAAACATAAAACCGGAACCGGCCTGCTGGTTACGGCGCGAAAACAGGAGTAGTGAAGCTTTCATATTACATAGCAAAAAGATATCTCTTCGCAAAAAAATCGAGGAATGCAATCAATGTTATCTCTTCTGTTTCCGTAGCGGGGGTGGCTGTGGGTACAATGGCCCTTATAATAATCCTTTCGGTTTTTAACGGACTGGAGACCATGGTAAGGTCTATTTTTAACACTTTTGATCCTGACATTAAAATATCAATGGCAGAGGGTAAAACTTTCTCACCCGACAGTGCTCAACTGAAGCTTCTTGCACATGTTGAAGGAGTTTCATCCTACTCTCTTACGCTCGAGGAGAATGCACTACTTAAATATGGCGACAGGCAATACATAGCAACAATAAAGGGTGTCGACGATAATTACCCTTCAGTATCTGCGATCGACAGTGCTATGTTTGAAGGAGCTTTCACCCTGAAATCCGACAAAGGACGCCCTTATGCAATTCCCGGTATCGGGGTTGCCCAGTACCTCGGTATGCGCATTAATTTTGTTACTCCTCTCAATATTTACGTGCCACGAAAAGACGGGGGGAAAAATCTGAATGCAGAAAATGCCTTCAACAAGAGATATATCTCACCATCAGGAATATTTGAGGTTGAAAAGGAGTATGATTCAAAATATGTTTATGTACCCCTCGATTTTGCACGCGATCTTACAGGCAGCGAAAACGGGGTTACTGCAGTAGAGGTTAAGTTTAGAAAAGATGCAGAGCCTTCAGACGTGCAGAAAAAAATTGAAGGAATTTACGGAAAGGGATTTTCCGTCAGGAACAGGTATGAGCAGCAGGAGATTTTTTATAAGGTGATGAAATCCGAAAGGCTTGCTATCTTCTTTATCCTTACCCTCATCCTTGTAATAGCTTCATTTAATGTGATAGGCTCATTAACGATGCTTATTATTGAAAAAGAACGTGATATAGGCATTCTAAAGAGTCTTGGGGCTGATAATAATCTTATACGTAAGATCTTTATCTTCGAAGGTTGGCTTATATCGATAATTGGAGCCCTGGCGGGGATAATCCTTGGTTACATTATCTGCTGGCTTCAGCAAACTTTTGGTATCATCAGGCTCAACAGCGAATCGCTGATCATGGATTCATACCCTGTGGTAATGAAACTGAGGGACTTTATTATTGTCCCCTCCACGGTTCTGCTTATTGGCTATTGGGCAGCATGGTATCCTGTAAGATTTCTGACCAAAAAATTCCTTTCAAAAGATGCGTAATTATCTATTGCTATATTTACAAAAAAGAGAGAACTAATATTCAGGCAAAAGGAAATGAGGATAAATTCCCGAAACAATAAATTGATCGCCTGGGCAGCACTTTCACTGCTCGTCGTTCTTTTTCTTCTGGCCTTTTCCTGCACAGGAAGGAAGAAAAGACTCGATCACCGTAATATGATCCCCGAAAAGGAACTTGTATCACTATTAAAAGACATCTATCTCACCGACGGTCTGTTATCTTATCCAAAGGTAAAACAATGGTTCCCCTTAGCCGATTCATCATCAACTTATTTTCATGTTATTGAGAAGCATGGATATACTAAAGAAGCACTCGATAAAACCATGAAATTTTATTTTATAAGGAAGCCAAAGCAATTGATAAAGATCTATGACCAGCTTCTTGGAGCACTTAGTGAAATTGAGGCAAAGGCTGAGAAGGCAACCATGATTTTACAGGTCAGGAATGAAAACTACTGGCCCGGAAAAGAGAATTTCTCCTTCCCCGATCCTGCAGGGAAAGATGCTGCTGATTTTGACATAAAGCTCGACAGAACCGGAACTTATAGTCTGACTTTCACCGCAACACTCTTCCCTGACGACCAAACCTGCCATCCCGGCTTGATTGCCAGCACCTATCTCGATGAGGGATCGGGTCCAACTCAAGCAACTTACCTTGAATCGCTGAAATATATAAAAGACGGCCTGCCGCATACCTATTCATTGAAAATCAATGTCACAGGAAATTCCAAACTTCATTTTGCAGGATCTCTCTATTCGTACGAAAACAAACCGGACGACTGGGCTAAACACCT